>CAIQMU010000122.1 GCA_903873095.1 uncultured bacterium | reverse complement strand
TTGAATAGAATTATTTGCGGGATGATTTCTGGCAAATTCGTTTATTTCTGATATTTTATTTCTTAAAATATTTAAATATTTTTGTCTCATAATTAAATTGTTTGTTTCCAAAACAATACTACAAAGCAATATACAAGTCAAGTGTTTCAAACTTGTAAATTTGGTATAATAGATAGGCAATTTAAGCATATTTTCATTATTTCTATGGCAGATAAAACACCCGAAATCAAGCCCAATCATGTGAACATCATTCCGATGAACATCTCGACAGAAATGCGCGAGGCGTTTATCGCGTATTCAATGTCCGTAATCACATCACGTGCATTGCCCGATGTTCGCGACGGATTGAAACCAGTACACCGACGCATTTTGTACGCCATGTCAGAACTTGGTTTGTATTCGAATGCAAAATTTCGAAAGTCAGCACTCGTTGTCGGAGAAATCATGGGTAAATACCACCCGCACGGTGACAGTTCAATTTACGGCGCACTCGTAAACATGGCACAAAGTTGGGGATATCGCTATCCGTTAATTTGGGGCCAAGGAAACTTCGGCTCGATTGATGATGACCCACCTGCAGCGATGCGTTACACCGAAGCAAAGATGGCTAAAATTTCCAGCGAAATGCTTCGGGACTTGGAAAAAGAAACCGTAGATTTCCGTCCGAACTACGACGCTACACAAACAGAACCAAGTGTAATGCCAACAGCAGTACCAATGCTTTTGCTTAACGGTCAGATGGGAATTGCGGTGGGAATGGCGACAAATATTCCACCTCACAATTTAGGCGAGGTTATCGACGCAACTGTTGCAGTTATCGATAATCCAAAACTTACCAACGAAGATCTGATGGAATTCGTCAAAGGTCCCGATTTTCCAATCGGTGGAATTATCTATGACAAGAAAGCAATTGCACATGCGTATGCAACAGGACGTGGTGCTGTTGTATGTCGTGGTGAGGCAGAAATCGTAGAACAAAAAAATGGAAGTTTCCAAATCATCATCACATCAATTCCGTTTGAGGCGAACAAAAAAAGTCTCGAACTAAAAATTGCTGATTTAGTACAAGAAAAAAAGGTCACTGAAATCAAAGGAATGCGTGACGAGTCAACAACAGAACTTCGCATCGTACTTGATTTGAAAGCCGGAACCAATCCACAAAAAGTTTTGAATTACTTGTACAGACACACAGAACTTGAAAGTAATTTCAACTACAACATGGTGGCGTTGGTTGATGGTGCACCGCAGACGCTTGCACTCAAGGATTTCTTGACCAATTTCATTTCACACCGACAAGAAGTTGTTCGTCGTCGTACAGAATTTGATTTGAAAAAAGCCGAGGCTCGCGCGCATATTTTGGAAGGTTTGAAAATTGCGCTTGATCATATTGATGAAGTCATCAAATTGATTCGCGCATCAAAAGATACACTCGAGGCGAAACTTGGACTCATGAAGAAATTCAAGTTATCTGAAATTCAGGCACTTGCGATTTTGGATATGAAACTCCAGAAGCTTGCGGGACTTGAACGAAAGAAAGTTGAGGAAGAACTCAAAGAAGTTCTTGGAATCATCGCTGAACTCAAATCACTCCTTGCATCTGTTTCAAAAATGATGAAAGTCATTCGAACAGAACTCGTTGATATCAAAGAAAAATATGGCGATGATCGCCGAACCAAAGTTGTCGCAAAACCAGTGGGAAGTATTTCTGATGAGGATTTGATTCCTGATACAAATGCTGCGCTTGTGTACACAGCTGGTGGATACATCAAACGAACTGATCCGACAGAATATAAATCACAAAAACGAGGAGGTGTCGGAGTAGTTGATCTTGATACAAAAGAAGAAGATGTGGTAACGCATTTGCTCACCGCAAGTACGCACAGTGATTTGTTGTTCTTCACAAACTTGGGCAAAGTTTATCAAATCAAGATGTACGATATTCCGGAAGGTCGCCGTGCAACGAAGGGGAAATCAATTATGAACTTCTTGTCACTTTCTGACACAGAAAAAGTCACGAGTATTTTGCCGGTACCAAAGGGTGCTGATGTCAAAGACAAATCGATTTTCTTTGTGACGAAACTTGGAACAATCAAGAAAGTTCCTGCGGATAGTTTTGCGGCGGTTCGTCGAAATGGACTTATTGCAATTGGGCTTCACGATGGTGATACGTTGTTGGGAACGGTCATGACACAAAAAGGCGATAGTGTTTGCTTGATTACATCTGACGGGCAATCAATCAGGTTTGCTGAATCTGATGTTCGCGATATGGGTCGCACAGCGGCCGGTGTTCGCGGAATTGATTTGGGCAAAGGTGATGCGGTTGTCGGACTTGGTATTGTAAACAAGGAAATGAAAAATCCAACACTCATGGTTATGTCTGATCATGGATATGGAAAACGAACTGATATCGAGGAATACAAGATTCAGAAACGAGGCGGTTCAGGAATTAAAACTGCAAACGTAACTGATAAAACTGGGCCGATTGTTGGTGCAAAAATTGTCACTGATGACCACTCGGAATTGATTGCGATTTCTGCAAAGTCACAAGTAATTCGAACAGAACTTGAATCGATCCCAGTTCTCTCACGTGCGACACAGGGTGTGCGTGTGATGAAACTGCGAGAAGGGGATTCACTTGCAAGTTTGACATTGCTTTAAAATTTAAATAAAGAAAAAATAAAGATTTCCTCAAGGGGGATTTTTATTTTGATTAATTTCATGTTATCCTACTGAACATATGGCAACACAACGAAGAGAAAGAGTTTTTTTCACTGCTACAAAAATTATTTCAAAACCAGCAGTTATTCAATTTCATACAAAAGACGGAAAAGAGGTTGTTTTTAAAGGTCACAAAGACGTACCTCGATCAGTTAAAATTAACTTTCTCCGAAAGAGAAAGTAGTTTCTCATGGAACATTTTGAACCAGAAATTGTACACCTTGAAGGTAATACATTAGTTCCTGCCAAGGCTGTTTCTTATAAAAAAGAAAAAGATGGCACAATTGTTGAGAAAATAAAACCAAGAACGCATGAGTTTGAAAATAATTTAAAAGGAAAAATGAAAAAAGAACTCGAGGGTATTCAACTTTTTCCGACCAAAGAATATATATTTCTTTCAATAACACATGGATTACATTCAAGTGATGAGTATGAAAGACTTGATTTAGATAATCGAGCAAAGGCAATCA
>CAIQMU010000121.1 GCA_903873095.1 uncultured bacterium | reverse complement strand
TTAATAAGTCTGATCGTCTGAACAGTTAAAGTGTGACCACTGGATACTTTTAAACGTTCAGCAATATCTTCAAAATTTGTGAGGGCTCCCTCGGGTTGTCCAATTCCGAAGTAGAGTATGAGGACCTTTTTTTGCTGGTCGGTGAGAATAGAGAATGCTTGGTTAAGATCATGGCTTAGAGATTCAAATCTTTCAACATCTTGATCAGGTCCACGACTTTCTGTATCAGCGAATGTATCGTGTGAATTAATTTCACTACCATCTATTCCGGGAATCGGACTATCTAAACTAAATGATCTACGTTCCATCACTTGAATAGTTTCGGAAACCATATCTTCCGATAAGTTGGTGATACCAGATAATTCTTCAACAGTTGGAACTCTTTCGAATTCTGTTAAGAAGCTGCTAGTGGCATGATATATCTTTAGTATATTAAGCCTAACGTTTGAAGGAACTCGCGTTGGTCCGTGATGATCGGATAATGCCGCCATAATACTTTGGCGAATCCACCAAACTCCATAAGAAATGAATCTAAAACCTCGAGTTGCATCATAACGTTCAGCAGCCTTAACTAGTCCAAGGTTACCTTCGTTTATAAGATCTTCGAGAGGTAATCCCTTGTTCTGGTATTGTTTTGCAACTGAAACAACAAATCGTAAATTGGCTTTTACTAATTCTCCGATAGCGAAGACGTCTCCCTTTTTAATGCGTTTTGCGAGGGCGACCTCTTCATCGGGTGTAATTAGTGGAATTTTATTTAATTCCGACAAATATCTTTCGATGGATAAAGTATCTCGTAATGTAATGCTTTTGGATATTTTAAATTGTCTCATGTCTTATGTTTTTGTTTAATGGAACTTATCATATTTAAATAATATTGTCAATTTTATGTAGACTATTTCAAACTCTTTCGAATTTCTTCCAATACTTAGAGCAGGTGTGGACACTTGTCATTACAATTCCAAGAGTGTTACATATGAATTGGTAATGTTTTTGATATTTGACAAATAAATTATATTATGATAATGTAACGATACATTCTTTCAAAAAATAAAAAACATACAACAATGAAAAAATTTAATTGGCCACATTTTAATTTTATTGTGGGAGTAACTACAATCATTGGATTTATCCTTTCAATCTTTTTGAATATCGAAGCCATGTGGTATTTTGTTGGAATAGGTTTTACATTCGGAGCAATGGGTTACATTATTTATTTCCGAACAACCTCTCTTACTCTCGATAATCTGAGACCAGAAGTACCCTTCATGGTTCTCAAATCCTATTCTTACGGTAATAAGTTATTTTGTCTGATCCGTTGTGCTAATGGTGAAGATGAGCCCCAATATCTAACTCTTGCTAAAAAAGATTTGAAAATGGATGATGAAAAGAAAAGATTATTTCTCACATCACAAGGTCTTTATGAGAAAATAGAAAATCGCATGGGAAGAGAATCTATAACAGAGGATTATATTGTTCTTGTATAACAAATTCTTATTCCAATATGGAATTCATAAACGGTCTTCGGGCCGTTTTTTTATATCATTCATTCGTGGTACTATTTCAATATATGAAAGAATCAATTGGGTCTTTTGGTAAAAAAGCTGCTCTCGGTTTAGGGCTTTTAGTAGGGGTATCTGAAGTGGGTGACGCACAAGTTGCAAGTCTTCGAGGTTCTGCTGTGTCACAAATTAAACAAAACAAAGAGGCAGACAAAGAACACTTAACTCGTATTAAAAATGAAAAAGGACTTGTAAAAATGGAAAATGATGGATATCTTGTAAAAATCTCACAAGAGGTACATCTTAGTCAGTCATTGCAAGGGAAGCCAGAAAATTGTTTTGTACGTCCTTGGACGAATACTTTTTTAGTTCGTTTTACTCATCAGTTTGAAAATAAATTTGGTACAGGAACAGCTCCAGAAGTTAGTTCTGCTGTACGTACAATTGAACAACAAAAAGACCTAAAGAATAAATATCACAATAATAACGCTGCAAGTACTTCAGGACCAAAAGCATCTTCACATCCAACTGGATCAACCATTGACTTGAAAAAGAAAGGTCTTTCCAAAGAAGAGCTTGCGTGGACGCGCAAGGTTCTGCTCTCACTTGAACAGCGAGGATTGATCGAAGCTACGGAAGAGCATGGTCAAGAATGTTTTCATATTATGGTTTTTGAAAAATATGGAGAATATGTAACTAAAAAGAAATAAAAAAAACAGTTCCACATAGAACTGTTTATAAAAATAATGTGACTATTAACGTTTGGATGTAAGTTTTGAAATAGAACAACGATCTTCATTGTATTTTTCTATCATGTTATAGCATTCTTTTTGAAATTCCATGAATACTTGTTCTTTTCCTTCCTCGACATAGATCCAATATTGAGCCGTGCTATCGTTTTTTGTGTAAACGAAATTTCCAATCTCTTCATTATTACTTGTTTTCAAACTAGCAGTGACATACTGGGTGTCGACTAAAAGTGAGAGTATTAATGTATCTCCTTGCGCTGTTTGGACAGATATATCTATCAAATTGTGATCCTGGGAACTGTTTTTTTGGTCAGATTCATAGTATGTTTTTGATACCCAGTCAGCAAATTTTACCCCTGTGGGTTTGTAGATAGTTTCATGATGATCTCTTTTTACAGATAGTGATTCTTTGTCAGAGCATGAAGTAAAAAATAATACAGTTAACGTTAGAATTACAATAATGTTGTTCATTGTGCTGGTTTTATTTGGTTATGAAAAGAATGTTCTTGCATGTTAACATATTCAAAATTATTGTCAATATTCTTATATAGTATCTTTGCATGGGTCAAACGATAGGGTTTTTTGGGGCATTACGAGATATTTTCACGGTATATAATTTCATCATTGCTATTATTGCTGGTTTCGTTGGATATGTTATTTTTGAACATCTTCGAAAATAAAAATCGCAATTCAGAATTGCGATTTTTTGATTCTTGAACATTATCTCAATTGATATTTACCGATGCGGACAACCTGCCCAACAACAAGGTCGACGTTTCCCCTTTACAAGATTTTCTCGCATGATTCGAATGTGACGTTCTCTTGTCTCTTGTTTTTTAACTGATTCGATCCAACAAATCCACTCATTACGTGCAAGTGGTGTGATGTCTTGCCATATCGCATGCAGTTTTGAATCGGATATAAAAATATTGCGCATATCTGTTGGTATATTGTGCACAGTACCATTTGAGATTTGTTGCTTGCTCATATATGTATGGTATCATAGAACCATATTATTAACACAGTTCTCGCAAGAGGAATTATTTTTATGCATGTAACAAAAAGTGTCTTTTTAAAAACATCCATTGTTTTGGTCGCGATGGTTATACTATTAGTTCCGGCAGTACGAATTCATGCTGCAGCGCCGGCATTTAATCCAAAAGATCCTGCAAACGTTCAAAAACTAAAAGATTTTGAGGCAACCATGCAGTCAAAAAAATTACTCTCGGTAGATACTAAGAAATCACATGAAAATATTTCGGGAACAATAACGGCAATTTCAGGAACAGATATCACCGTTACTATTTCAAATCCAAGTAAAGGACAGCCTGCAACCGTTGTTGTGCACGCAGCTTCTGCTAATGTTACAAGAACAATTAGTAATGTTCCAGAAACAAAAACAACACCAGGATCAAGTGATTCGATTAAGAAATTAAGTTCTCATACTGGTAGTAAAAATCAAGTACGCAGTACAACTGCCGCAAGTGCAGGACTTGCTGTAGGAGATATTGTTACTGTCTCGGGTGTAAAAAACACCAACGGAACATTAACGGCAAGTTATTTGTTTGCTCATACTAAAAAAGGTCCTCGTCCGACCACGGTTGTTATAAAACCAAAAGCATAGTCATATGAAATCATTTTCTCTTAAAAATATAAGCGGCCTCATGATTGCAATCTTGTTGATTGCAGGTTTGAGTGCCGTTTTTGCGTATTCACATAAAGCACATGCTGATGATGTGACATTAACCGTTACAACACTTGCCGATGATGTTGATGATGCTACATGTACAACAGATCATTGTACTCTTCGTGAGGCGATCGCAGCAGCTGCTCCTAGTAACACTATTGCATTTGCAAGCGGGCTTACAGGAACACTTACACTGACAAGTGCACTTACTATTAGTGAACCTTTGAATATTACAGGCCCTGGAGCCGACAAGGTTGTTATTAACGGTAATGGTTCTGCTATATTCGTGATCAATACTGATCCAGGAGCGGCTGTTTCCATTTCAGGACTTACACTTGAATATGGATCCAATGAAGGTGGGGGTGAAATTGCAAACGGTGGATCAGATCTTACCGTATCAAATGTTACCTTTAAAAATGGTGAAGCTATTGGAGGAGGCGCCATCTTTTCAGGAGGAGGATCTCTTACAGTTACCGATTCAACATTCGTAGGTAATGCGGGTGAGATGGGTGGAGGTGCCATTTACATGATTGATGGAACAGGAACTATTACGGACTCAACATTTTTAGGGAACTTTACTCAAAATTCAGGAGGTGCGATTTATGTTGATGGAACAGGAACAAGTCTCGCAATTTCAGGTTCAACATTCGATGGAAATGAAACACAAAGTGGTCAAGGAGGTGCGATTTATGACAACGATGATACACCAGGAACACTGACACTTACGAATAGTGAATTTAATTCGAATATGTCGGACACGCAAGGAGGTGCGATTTATACATACGCAAACCTTGTTTCAACAAGTTCATCGTTTACAAATAACTTTGGTGGAAGTACCGGAGGTGCGATTTATGCAAATGGCGCAACCGTGGCTCTTACTAATACGGATTTTACCAACGACACAGCAGATGGTGATGGAGGTGCAGTTTACATAACCAATGATGGTGTGAATACTGTTACTAATGGCACGTTCGAGGGTAACTACGCAAATGACTGTGATGCAGGTGCTATTTATACCGACAGCAGTTCGGAATTGAATATTTCTGGAACAAATTTCAAGAATAATAACTCTGATTGTGCCGGAGGTGCTCTTTACTTGAACGCAAACAGTGATATCACAGGAGCAACATTTACCGGAAACAAGTCATTCGAAGACGGAGGTGCCATTGATTACAATGGTGGTGATATTCACACGATCGAAGCAACAACGTTTACTGATAACACTGCAGAAAATTATGGAGGTGCGATTACGCAAGATAGTGGGTCGCTTTCCATCACAGATCACTCGTCATTTACTGGCAATATCAATGATGTTTATGATGACTGTGATGATGGAGGTGCAATTGATTCAGAAGGAACAAATCTTACGGTTACAGATACATCGTTTACGAACAACAAAGCAGCAACCTGTGCCTACGGAGGAGCCATCTATATGGATAGTCCAGGAGCTCTTACGAGGGATGACTTTTCAGGAAACATGTCTGGTGATGCAGGGGGCGCACTCTATATCGACAATGGACCAGTAACCATTTCAGCCTCGACATTTTATCGCAACATTACCGGTGATGATGATGGTGGTGCGATTTATCACGACAGTGGTGATCTTACGGTAGAAAATTCAAGTTTTGTCGAAAACATAGCAGGTAACGACGATGCGGGAGGTGCGATTTTTGGGAATGGAAGTTCGCTTACCATTACGGGAACTGAATTCGACCATAACGCAGCACCTTATTATGAAGGTGGTGCGGTTTGGA
>CAIQMU010000120.1 GCA_903873095.1 uncultured bacterium | reverse complement strand
TCCACATCTGATATTTCTAACTGTTGTCGGATCGCGCAATCCATCGAGTTACGGAAAACAAGTATGTGAACAACTTATCAAAGGTCTCGCAGGATATCCCATCGTCATCGTATCAGGGCTCGCGCTTGGTATTGATGCACTCGCACACGAATCGGCCATTTCTGCAGGATTGTTACCCCTCGCGATTCCCGGTTCGGGACTTGGCGAAAAATCAATGTATCCGCGAACTCATGTTGAACTCGCGAAAAAAATTCTGCATTCCGGTGGATGTTTAATTTCAGAATACAAGGAACACGAACTGGGAAATACGTGGACATTCCCCGAGCGTAATCGACTGATGGCGGGAATTTCGCGTGCAACATTAATTATTGAGGCAACACATAAATCTGGGAGCCGCATCACAACAAAACTTGCAACGGATTACAATCGCGATGTATTTGCAGTTCCTGGTTCAATTTTTTCTGAACTATCCGAAGCACCAAATGAACTAATTCGCATGGGCGCGGTACCAATTACGTCATCGCAAGACATTTTAGAAGCCCTTGGATTTTCGGTAACAGAAACAAAACCACTCGACTTATTTTCACAATGCACTGACGAGGAAGCATCGGTTTTGAAACTTCTTGCATCACCAAAACGACGTGGTGATTTAATTCGTGAGATGAATATTGCGACACATAAAGCGAATGTGCTGTTGTCGCAGATGGAGATTAAAAATTTGATTAAAGAATCTGGGGGTGAGATTCGAAGGCTGTAAACCTCTCCTGATCCAAACCTCACCCGGTTTGCTTACGCAAACCACCCTCTCCTGGAAGGAGAGGGTTCCATTATTAACCACTTAATTACAAAAATTTATGAGAATAATAAATAACGTTTCTCAAAAATTAAAACGTAGAGAAAATAGAAAGAATAAAACACTTGAAGAATATAAAATATGGGTATTGCTTAGAAAAAATAAAACTGATTTTAAATGGAAAAGACAAGTAAGTATTGGTGCCTATGTCGCAGATTTTTATTGCCGAGAAAAACAACTCGTTATCGAGCTTGATGGAATACAACATTCTGATCACAAAGAATATGATCTTACTCGCGAACAATTTTTCTCATCACTTGGAATTACAACTCTTAGATTTTGGAATTACGAAATTAATAAGGACATTGGTGTTATAAAAAAGAAAATAATTGAAACATTAAAATCATTACCTACTATTGAAAAAGATAATTTAAAAGTAAGTGATATATAAATAAAACTCCATGCGTAGCTAACCCTCTCCTTCCAGGAGAGGGTGGGCGCCGCAAGGCGACCGGGTGAGGTTTGTGCGAGGAGAGATTTTATCCCCAGTTTGCCTCATCCATACTATATATGTTATGAATAGACATCTTATGAAACTATTAATTGTCGAGTCTCCTTCAAAAGCAAAGACCATCGAAAAATATTTGGATGGAAAATATACCGTTCGTGCATCAATCGGACACATTCGTGATTTACCAAAATCAAACAAGGATGCAATCGATATTCCCGGTGGATTTATTCCCCACTACGAAGTTTCACCAGGCAAAGGCCGGGTTATTTCTGAACTTCAAACACTTGCAAAAAAAGCAGACGAAATTATTCTCGCAACTGACCCCGACCGCGAAGGTGAGGCTATTTCTTGGCACTTAAAAGAAATTTTGAAAGAAGTAAAAATTACATCACCTATCAAACGTGCAACATTTCACGAAATTACAAAAGAAGCTGTTACCGAAGCATTAAAACATCCACGTGAAATTGATGAGCAATTAGTCGAGGCACAAGAAGCACGTCGCGTTCTCGATCGTCTTGTTGGATATGATCTGTCAGGTTTGATTTGGAAAAAAGTTCGTTACGGATTATCTGCTGGTCGAGTACAATCACCTGCACTTCGCATCATTATGGAACGCGAACGAGAAATTCGCGCGTTTAAACCAGAAGATTTTTGGGTGCTTGAAGGTGTGTTTTCTGCAAAAAAAGAAACCATCAAACTAACCTGTGTAGATGAGCCTCGAGATAAAAAAATAGTTGATGAAATTCTAGAAATTGGAAATCGCGAAAAATGGTTCGTGACTGATATCAAAGAATCAGAACAAAAACGATCACCTCGCGCACCGTTTACGACATCAACATTGCAACAGACAGCATCGACTCGTCTTGGTTTTTCACCTGCACGCACGATGCAAGTTGCGCAACGTCTCTACGAAGCTGGGCACATTACGTACATGCGTACAGACTCGACCAATCTTTCAAAGCAGGCACAGACACAAATCCTCGCACTCGTTGAGAAAAAATTTGGAAAAGAAAATGCCGAGGCGCGCACGTATGCAACAAAATCAAAAAATGCACAGGAGGCCCATGAACCAATTCGGCCAACACATATTGAATCACTTCACGAAGGTGCAACCGATGAACAAGTTTCTTTGTATAAATTAATTTGGGAACGAGCTGTGTCATCACAGATGGTAGACGCCAAACTTCTTAAAACAAAAATTTCAGCAAATGTTTCAAGTAAAACAATTCCAGATTTTACAGCAAATGGATCACGATTAATTTCACCAGGATGGCTTGCTGTTGATACAGGTGCACGAGGTGAAGATGTTGAACTTCCAAAACTTTCTGTTGGCGAAGAACTTGATTTGAAAAACTTGGAAGCAATCGCAAAACAAACACAGCCACCTTCACGATATACCGAAGCCGGACTCGTCAAAGAACTCGAAAGTCGAGGAATCGGACGACCTTCAACGTATGCCTCGATCATGAAAACAATTGAAGATCGTGGGTATGTAAAAAAAGAAGGACGTACACTTTTTCCAACAGATACCGGTGATGTTGTTTCAAGTTTCCTCGAACAAAATTTTGCAAACTACATCTCAGATACGTTTACCGCTGAAATGGAAAATGAACTTGATGAAATTGCCGAAGGAAAACGAACCTATGTAAAAACACTGAAAGATTTCTATGGTCCGTTTATTGCCGATGTTGAATCAAAAGAATCTATTCCTAAACTAACAAACCTTGGTGATGCACCAGAAGGAACAAAATGTCCTGTGTGTGGCAGTCCGATGGTTATCAAGCTATCAAAGAATGGAAAATTCTTGTCATGCTCAAGATTCCCTGATTGTAACGGTGCACTCACCCTCGAAGGAAAAGAAATTGGCAAAGATGCACCTCTTGGTATTGATCCAAAATCTGGAATGAATGTGTATGTGCTGACAGGACGATTCGGTCCTTATGTACAACTTGGCGAAACACCAGAGAAACTTCCCAAAGTTAAAAAGAAGCGAGTTTCGAAAAAGAAAGTTTCTTCAGAAGAACCTATTCCAGAAATAAAACCTGAGGTTGCAAACCCTCGCAGAGCCTCTCTTCCTCCAACTGTTAAGCCTGAAAATATTACTCTTGAAGTTGCGCTCAAATTACTTGAATTACCTCGCGAGCTCGGCGTTGATCCAAAAACAAATGAACAAGTCATCGCAAACATTGGACGATTTGGTCCGTACGTCGGTGTTGGTCGCGAGTTTAGATCAATTAAAAAATCAAGTGGATTTGATCCATACACGATCACATTTGATCAGGCTTTGAAAATTTTGAACGAACCAAAAGCACTACCAAAAGGTGTTGAACTTGTCCGTACAGTTGGCAAACATCCAAAAACGAACAAAGAAATTCAAATTTTGAAATCAAAATCAGGAATGTTTATGCGCCAAGGATTGCAACGCATTTACTTGCCAGATAACACCGATCCGCAATCAATCACGATGGATGAAGTTATTGCGCTGATGACGATGGCGAATGCTGATAAGAAAAAGAGACGATAAAAAAATCCCTTAGAGGATTTTTTTAATTCGCAAGGATTGTTTCACCATCTATTACCCTATCTCCCACATGAACATTCACGGTGTGATTACTTGGAATAATGACAACTACTTGCGAACCAAGAAGAATTCGGCCATAGAGGAATCCTTTTGAAACAGTGTCACCAACATGTGAATAGTTTACGATACGTCGTGCTGCCATGCCGGCAACCTGCACAACACCAATTGTGTCAGTTGTATTTTTAAATAACGTGATAACTTTTTCATTCGTACTCGACAGTGTTAATTTCTGTGCACCAAGTGCATTTGAATGATTTCCATCATAATGATCCATGCGAATGATTGATCCAGAAATCGGCGCACGTTGAACATGAACATCAAGAGGTGTGAGCTCGACAATAACAAGGGAAACAGATCCTGTTATTTCAGGAAGTGAAACAGTGTTCCCTGTTCCCTTTTTTGTAAAAAATAAATTTGGAGTTTGTTCTTGTTCAATTCCAATAACATGACCTGATGTTGGTGAAATAATTCCGTTTTGTGGAGTGATGCGACTAGGTGCGCGACTAAAAAACAACACAAATCCTAATAAAAACACAACTACACAACTTGTTCCTACTAGGAATTTTTTCATATTTAAATTGTATCACAACCCTGCTTCGCTAAAGCTACGCAGGGTAAATAAAAACCCTGTTTTGGTAAACAGGGTTTTGAAGTCTTGGTTTTTAATCAAGATGCGAGTCTCATGAAATTTGAAAAACTTCTGCCTTTGGTGAGATCTTTTTCATCCTTGAACTTAAGGCGTGTGATGTCGTGATTTTTATCACGAAAGGGCGGGATGCTGAACACAGGCTTCTGATACACAGAAAACGTAAACTCCGCTTCTTCTGTGGGCACTGAAACTTTGAGAGGTTCCGCCATTGCCACTTTTTCCTGGATTTCCAGTTTTGATGCAGTTACAGTTTCCTCTAGTTTTGAATACCTTTCTTGCGCAGCCGGAAATATTTTTTCAAATCTTTCCTTGAGATTAGGGTGAAGAAAATCTGAATCTTGCAGATCTAAAACTTTCTGATAGAAAAAGAATTTTTTGATCAGCTTTTGGCATTCAGCATCACTGCTGTTGTCGAAAGCATATTTCAAAACTTCTTCCTGTTTCTGTCCGAGGCAAATCGCAAGATGCTTCATAGCAAGAGGGAAATTAGCAAGGCAATACTGCGTCCACTTTTTGACTTTTTTCTTTGTTAATAAATTGTTCATGTTTTTTGTTTATTTATGTTATAAAATACTTGATTCTATCTTATCACATTTTAAAGATAATGTCAAGTAAAAAACCACCCTTTGAAATAAGGGCGGTTTTAGAAATTATATCACTTTAAGCATCTTACAATCATTTAAAACGTGAAGTGGAAGCATTTTTACAGGAAGATCTTTGATCGTACTCAACTTCCTTTTGAGAAGCCATTTCAAGTATAAATGAGAATTATGAATGATTGGAATTTTTACAACGTCACAAGGATTTGTAACTTTGTCACGAGGAATCTTGGTCATTTCGCAAGGAAATGTAACCATGTAAATATTTCTTCCAATTACTTCACAAATGGCATATCTACCAAAAATGAGTGACCCTTCAAAAAATAAATGGATCGTAATACCTAGGTCTACGATCTGGTACTTTTTTTGAGGCTTGGTCTTTTTTAAAATAACAGCAATGTCTAGTTCAGGATCGAGGTCATCAGCACCGTTTGGGTCGAAGTGTTTCTGTTCCATGATAGATTAATTTGTTTGTCAAATTCTAACCTAAACAAAAAATAAAGTCAAGGAAACCACACCCCCTACCCCCTCTAATAGAGGGGGCCGAACACGACTAGATTTTAAATTCAATAACATCTCCATCTTTTACAATGTACTCCTTCCCTTCTGTTCTCACCAATCCTTTTGATTTTGCATTCGCATATGATCCTGATTCCAGCAAGTCACTCCAAAATACAACTTCCGCACGAATAAATTTATTTTGAAAATCAGTATGAATGGCAGCGGCTGCAATAGGTGCTGTTGAGCCTGCAAGAATAGTCCACGCGCGTGTTTCTTTTTCACCTGTTGTGAAATAGGTTGCGAGTCCGAGAAGTTTGTATGATTTCTTGATTAATTCATTAATACCGTCATCATAACTTGAATCACTTTCTGTCATCGCACTACGCATTTCATCACGCTCAGCACCTTCAAAATCTGAAAGCTCGTGTTCAATTTTCGCATCAATCACAACCCACTCGGATCCATAACTTTCAATTTCATTGCAAATGCGTTTGAATTCTTGTGCATCTGTTTCGTCCAAATTTTTTCCACCACTTCGTTTGTTTAATCCATAGATGAATTTTTTCATCGTCAGTAAATTAAGCAGCTTTGCTGTTTTTGCCTCGTCCTCGATCAAGACAACTGTGTTTGCCATTTTTTCTTGTTCAAGTGCTGCAAGAATTTTTTTGCATGCTGATTCCTCGGCGATGGCGAGTTTCTCACCCGCACGAACTCCTTTTTGTAAATTTCCAATTCGTTTTTCAACGGTTTCCATGTCTGCCAAGATAAGTTCCATGTTGATGACTTTGATATCACGAAGCGGATCAATTTCACCGTAGACGTGATTGATTGATTCTTTTCCGTCGTTTACAGCAAAAATACGTACCATTTCCAAAATGGCATCTGTTTCGCGAATGTGTGCGAGGAATTTATTTCCAAGCCCTTCACCTTTTGATGCACCCGCAACAAGTCCTGCAATATCGACGAATTCGATGGCTGCAGGAATTGTTTTTTGTGTTTGCGAAAACTCGGCTAATTTATGGAGCCGTTCATCAGGCACTGCGACGATTCCAACACTTGGATCAATCGTGCAGAATGGATAATTTTCAGCAGGTACGCCTTTTTTTGTTAACGCGTTAAACAAGGTTGATTTACCAACGTTGGGCAAACCAACAATTCCGATGGAGAGTGACATATGGGCGAAACTATACATTATTTTTGATAAATTTTCAAGAAAAAAAAGCTCCTTACGGAGCTTTAGTGACTATAACCATTTTCTGAAATATCTTTGGAAACAATTGATTTTATCTTCTACTGTCCAATTTGGATATTGAATAGGGTCAATTTCCGTTATGCGCCGCCATGGCAATTCTTTTTGCCTAGTGTCATCGAGTTCGGTTTTTTTATAAACCTGTGGCTTGATGACAATAAAATCCTTCCTTTTGAAATCTTTAATCTCTTCAAGCGTTTTCTCAAAAACATCCGGGCGATATTTTTTAGAAAAAATTTGACGAATTTTATTCTTGATTATTTTTACCGGAGCATTTAAAATACGATCTTCTCTCTTTAAGATATTTCTCCTTATTGAAGAAACATCTTTTAACATCTTGTTTTTATCAGCAGGAGATAATCGTTTTTCAAAATATTCAGTAAGAATTTTTTGCTCATCCAATAAAAGCTCAAAGAATGATTCTTTTATTTTCTCCTTGATGATATCAAAATCTTGTTTATAGATAATATCACCTGGATATGCAAATTTGATGAGCTCATCGGTTACAACGAAAGGTGTTTTCGGTTTACCACATAAAACTTCTACTGTTTCTGGTAGTTTTACATCAATATATCCGAAGATTAAACCCCTTCGTGCAATTTCTTGCTGTATGATCTCAGTGAGATTAATTATTTCAATACAAGTTTCACTTGTTTCGTTTACTTCATTCATATTATATTTTTTAAATTTGATGGTGGGAGTAATTTATCACATGATTTATAATGCTTTGCAAACCCTGTCGGTAAAACATTCTTAGAAGCAAATTCATAACACCAAATACCGAATCTATTTTTATTACC
>CAIQMU010000119.1 GCA_903873095.1 uncultured bacterium | reverse complement strand
TCATCTGCAATATTTGCATGGTTGTGATCGTGGTGTTCGACACCAGCCTCGTGCATCAAATGATGTGCGCGCATTTGGCGAAGTTCTTTTATTGAGCCTGCGATTTCATCATCAGTAACTTCAACAGAAATATCTCCTTTGTTTGCCTCTTTTGCGATTTTTTTGTAATCACCAAGATCTACTGTTGGAAGAACGGCTGTGATAATTGAAAATTCAAGCTCATTACCTTTTGCAATTTTCTTGATATGAATTTCTGGGCGACCAATGGCTTGAATTTTTTGCTCAACGACAATTGTTGGATATGCATCTGAAATGGCAAGTTCTGCCATTTGTTCAAGTACTCCCATTTCACCAACTTGTTTTTCGATCATGACTGAAGGAACTTTTCCATCACGAAATCCATCGATTTTTACACGACGACCAAGTGCTGAAAGTGCAGCATCTCGATAACTCTCAAATTTCTCGGCAGGAATGCTTGTCGAGATTTCAACGCGGGACTTGTCTAAAGGTTTAATTTCGGGTTTCATAGTGCTCGTATCCTAGCAGATTTTAATGAAAACAAAAAGCCCCCATTACTGGAGAGCCTCTGCGAGACTTAGTTTATTTTCGAGGTTTCGAATTTTGAGCCCATTCCAGAACTTTGTCCAAAAACTAGTTGATGGATCTTGATCTTGTGCCTTAAGTGCAGAAATTTGATCGATGAGACCCTGATTGGCGCTTACAGAAATTGTTACATCTGCTGTAGCAGGTGAAACAGTCTGATCTGCTGTTATAGAGGTAGATACATTAGAAATGGCATCTGCATGAGCGTGCGCTGTGATTCCGAAGATTCCAAGTGCAAACGCGAGGCTAAAAATAGCGAGTTTTTTCATAACCCTTTAACTGTACCACAGAACGGTTCTGGTGTCACGGAGATTGTGGATAACATTACCCCCTCGCCCTACGGGCACTCCCCCTAAAAGGGGGAGACATGCTTCGGTAGACTGAGGTGCCAGATGATACTTATTTGTATTTCTGATCGTACAAAACGAATGATTCCTCGATTATTTCAAGTGCTCGGGCCTTGTCGTAGATTCCATTAATAGAAACAGTATCTTTTTGTCCTTTCTTGAGCTCTTTATAGGTCTCCCAAAAGTGTGTATATTCTTTCAAGTTATGTTTGTTAAGATCGGCAAGATCTTGAATATCTTCAAATCGTTTATCATCCACAGGAACAGCAATGATTTTTGCATCACTTTCACCAGTGTCAGTCATATCCATTACTGCGACAGGACGAACCTTTACAAGGATGCCTGGCATAATTGGATATGTTGTGAGAACGATTACATCAAGTGCATCACCATCGTGCCATAGTGTCTGTGGAACAAACCCATAATCAAAAGGGTACGGTGCTGCCGAGTAGTTTACTCGGTCGAGTGCAATGAGGCCACTTTCCTTGTCAATTTCATATTTATTATGTGACCCTTGTGGGATTTCAATAATAACATTGAGTTCGTGTGCGCTTGTTCCGCGCGAAATATCATGCATGAGATTCATTTTCATAGACACATAAGGTACCACGGAAACATGCTTTTGAAAACCCTTTATTCTAATACACGTATTGTTTTGTTATGAGATTGGTGCCCTGCAATAATACGTAATTTGTTTTCTGGAATGGTATAAAATTCTGCAACCGCGCGAACAATAGCGCGATTGGCTGCATTATTTTGTGCCGAGTCTCGTACAAAAACACGGAGTGCCTTGTCCGATACTTGTTCAATATATGCTTTCTTTGAATCAGGGAAAGCTTTTACGCGAATGATGTTCATAAAATAGGAATCTATTTGGCTACTTCGTCAAGTTGCAAGGATGAGTATAAGGAGTAGTCTAAAATAAACAAATACAATTAACAATGAAATATACAATACTAGGCGTTTTCGTCATTATGATGATGTTCGCCATACCAACAAATGCCCAGTGGGACCATCACCGTGATAATTATAATAATCATGGTCAAAGCTTCATGCATCGGGAATTTCAATATCGTCAACAGCCTAATTATTATTATGGCTATAATGCTACGATACCTGGATATTATCCATATTCATATGGATATGGATGGGGTTCCTACTATCGTCACGGTGATGGGTTACGGATTATTATCGATGGAATGGTCTATTCTATCGCCGCCAACAATCTCTATTCCGGTTATCGTTGCAACGTAAGACGTAAATATGGGCATGATGATGAAACATATTACGAAAATCAAAATGCCCAGTTAGTACAGCAAATCGTAACAGTAACAACAACGTATTATTTAACTGACCATCAAACAGGGCGACTATTAACTGATCCGTATGGAAACTATATTGTCAGAATAGAATCGGTTTCTCGCACAGAATGGGTTTTAGAATAATATTTCAAAGCTCTGGCATCTTGCCAGAGCTTTTTATTTTTGCTAGGATGCAATGGCGAGATTGTGCGGCGGCCGTAATAGATACCCATTGAAACAAGGGATATCATATCGGCCGCCGCACCAAGTCCCGCACAACAAAACAATCCCCTGTAGCTCAGCGGTAGAGCAATCGACTGTTAATCGATTGGTCGTAGGTTCGATCCCTACCGGGGGAGCAGTACAGTACTCTCAGTGCATTTTTGTTCAAACAACCTTTGTTTTTCAAGGGTGTTTAGAGGTTCTAACGCATCTTTTATTTTCTTTACCTCGATTGAAACTTTTTTCATCGGAAGTGACAATGTGC
>CAIQMU010000118.1 GCA_903873095.1 uncultured bacterium | reverse complement strand
GAAACATTTTTCTTGGGTTTGATGTTATTTTTTATGAGCGCTTTGACTTCTTGAATGTTTAATTCGCGATGTTTTGCATCTATTTGAGCTGTCAAAGTATTGAAAATACCCTCAAGTTCACGAATATTCCCCTCGACATGCATTGCGATGAAATCAAGGACTTCTGGCGAGATGGTAATGTTCTTTTCTCGGCATTTTGCGTTCAAAATCGCAATACGTGATTCATATTCAGGTTTTGAAATATCAATGATCATTCCCTGAGAAAGCCTTGATTTTAAACGATCTTCAAGTCCTGAAATGTAATTTGGATGCTTATCTGATGAGAAAATAACCTGGCGTCCCTTGTCGAAAAAGACGTTAAACAAATGGAAGAGTTCCTCTTGAGTCTTGTCTTTTCCTGACAAGAACTGGATATCGTCCATGATAAACACATCAAAAGTTCGATATTTTTCCTTCAAACTCGCAATTTTATTGGCTTGAATGGCACCAATAACGTCATTTGTGAACTTTTCAGTGTTGGTATAAAGGATATTAAGGTTTGGATTACGTGCCTTCAGCGCATTTCCAACTGCTTGGATCAAGTGTGTTTTACCAAGTCCTGTTGCGCCGTAAATAAACAAGGGGTTATAAGTTCCTGGTGCACGAAGGGTTGCCTGCCCTGCTGAATAGGCAACTTCGTTAAATGGTCCAATAATGAAATTTTCAAAGGTGTATTTTGGATTGAGGTTGTCTTTTTTACTGACAGACATTTCAAGGGGTAATTCCTTGGTCTGGATATGGTTTTGTGGTTTTGCTGGTGCTGAACTTGGAACAGGTGCTGTTTTTGAAATAATGTATTCAACGTTTCGCACGTGTTCGTTGTGGGAACGTAAATTCTTCAAAATCTCCTTATGGAACTTGGTTGAAAGCCATTCTCGGTAGAATTCATTTGGTACGCCGACGAAAAAGACACCATCTTCCATTTTGACTCCATGGGTGTTTTTAAACCATGTGATAAACATGGCACGAGGAATAACAAGTTCCAAGTCATGAAGTGCTGTCTGCCAGGTTGTTTGCACATCGTGTTGCATAGTGTCACCTATTATAGCAGACCTGTGGAAAAGTCGAGTATTCTCGCATTAAAAAATAAATCAAGAAAAAATCAAGTATCCCAATCTGCCTCTTTAGAGGAAAAAATTCAAATATAAAGGTGGGGATAACTATGTGAATATTGTGAAGAAGAATATATTTTAAGAGATGTAAAGTGAACAATCGCCCCAAATTATTCAAATAAAAAAACCCTTGAGTGTTCAAGGGTTTTGAAAAATAAACTCCAGTTTAACTCGAATCCTTTCGTCATCCCGGCGGTTGCCCTGCCTCCCGTTCCCTATTCGCCTGTATGCCTCGGAAGGGGTAATTTTAATGATGGTTTCGAGTTTCCTATTAAGTCTCTTAAAAAATATTGTCAGATCTGTTTCTATTCCAATAATTTCGTAAACCTTGGACAGGTCTATTGTTCTAAACGCGTCGATGTTAGGATAGGTGTCATGCTGGCTTCTCCTTATTAACTCCTCAAGGAGTCGAACCTTACCTTTTTCAGCACCAATAGATAGATTCATTGTTAAAAAACGTAATTCAGCATCATCGAGACTCAAATCCCTGGCTAGGATTGTATTAGTAAGCTCCTTGTAAAATCTTTTGCAGCGATCGTGGCGATGCGTTTCCAGCCTTCCAATTTCTATCTTTGCTTTTCGAATAACCTGTGCTTGTTTTGATATTTGTGAGTTGATCGAATTGATATCTTTAACAGAAGCTGAACATTCTTCAAAAATCGAGTTTATGGGTTCTTTTTTCTTTTTTCTCATTTTAAATGTATTTGTAACCAAGAATACTTATTAATCAAACAAAGTCAATAATTAAATGGTGTTATATCCTTGCAAAAAAAGAAGTCTTGTGATATGGTAATTCCACTATGGCAGTAAAAGGCTTCAAAAAACAAGGGCGCAAGCGAGCAACAACCCACGGGTTTTTGGTTCGTTCAGCAACAACCGCAGGTAAAAATGTTATTCGACGACGACGCGCAAAGGGTCGAGCTCGAATTGCAGTGTAACAAGACCCGCAAAGGGTTTTTGTGTTACCATAAATATATGCTTCCTAGATCATATCGAATTTCAGCTGATAAATTCCCTGCCGTTACGCGAGGTAAGTCTTTTTTAGGTGACCATGTGCGCGTGGTTGTAAAATATGATGATGCATTAAAAAATCCAAAATGCGCCGTGATTGTTTCAAACAAGGTTGCAAAAACTGCTGTTGCGCGTAATCGTGTTCGTCGGCAAGTATACGCAGCACTTGGTGAACTTGTAAAAAACATTCCTAATGCGTACATTTCAGTATTCCCTGCTCGTGTTCCACTTGAACATGAACAAATCATGAATGATTTGAAAAAAGTTTTTAAAAAATAATCTATCGAAGCAAAACCCTCTCCTTCCAGGAGAGGGTGGACGACGAAGTCGGCCGGGTGAGGTTTATACTATGAAAAATTTTCTCAAAAAAATAACAATATTTCCTATTAGAATATATCAAATAATCTTGCGGCCTATTTTTCCATCATCGTGCGTATTTCACGCAAATGGATCGCCCGGATGCTCGCAATATGCAATCATGGCTATTAACAAATACGGACCCATTAAAGGTGTTTATGTTGGACTTAGGAGGATTTTACGCTGTCATCCTTGGCAAAAAAATACCTACGACCCCGCACCATAATTTAACCACCCCTCCGCCTCGCAAAGCCTCGGCACCTCCCCTTATAAAGGGGAGGATCTCCGAACTTGTGCTATAATCAAAATCTTATGTTTCATACTATTTTTACAATCCCCCTTTATAATGCCCTAGTATTTTTGACGACACTTCTTGGTGGGAATATTGGTCTTGGTGTCATCGCGCTCACCTTTGTTGTGAAACTTGTGCTGTCACCACTATCATACGCATCAATTAAATCCCAAATCGAGCAGAAAAAACTACAACCCCTTGTTGATGATCTCAAAAAACAATATCCAGATCAAAAAGAGCAGTCTGCAAAATTAATGGAGCTGTACAAGGAGCACAAGACAAATCCATTTGCTGGGTGCTTACTTCTCATCCTTCAGTTGCCAGTGATCATTGCTTTGTATCGAGTATTCCTTGGCAGTGCAACACTAACCGGTGTAGGATTATATTCATTTGTTCATCTACCAGCACTGACCCACACGATGTTTCTTGGAATTAATATGAGTGCGCGAAACGTGTTTCTTGCTATCTTGGCTGGAGCTTCACAATTCTTGCAAATGCACTTCTCGCCTGCAATGCAAAACATGCCGAAACCTGCAGACACGAATGATAAAGGTGCACTTATGGCTTCGAGTATGACAACTTCGATGAAGTATACGATGCCTCTGATGATCGCATTCTTCGGATATGCGGTGCCTGCAGCGGTGACACTTTACTGGATTGTTTCAAATATCTTTATGATTGCACAGGAGCAGTATGTAGTAAAACGAAACAAGAAATAAAAAAATCCCCGCAAGGGATTTTTTTATTTGAGTCTATAACTCCAAAGGGTTCCATCAGTCTTGTTTATAAAATACGCATAATTTCCATCAGGACTTGTTCTGATATGAATCATGTCAAATGATTGAGAGGGGTTAAGAATATCGGTGGTTGCCCCACTTACTGTATCAATAGACCATAGATTATCACTAAACGACTGCGTTCCTTGATACCAATCATCTGGATACACACCACTTGGAATAGTTTGAGGAATTCCACATGTCACAACCGTATTTGATGACCAGAAACATTTCTCGGGAAGTGTTACAAGATCACTGTTTCGATAAACACCTGTCGTAGTATTATAAAAACCAGTTGTTATTCCCGAGTCAGTACTCTGACTAACCATAACTGTTTTTCCATCAGGGCTGACAAGTGTTGTAAGTCCGCGAGTAGGTCCTAATACTTTTTGAAAATTACCCGTTTTTGTATCAAGGAAGTATAAATATCCATCAGCTTCTCGCGATGCCAAAGTTGTCATTGCAATAGTGGTTCCATTTACCCATTGAGGTCGCCATTCAGTCAAAGGAGAATTCCAAACAGTATGTTGATTTGATCCGTCGATGTTTGAAATAATACCAGCAACACCACCTATTGTTGGTATCAAGAAAAATACTTGTGTTCCATCAGGGGATACACTCCCTCTTACAATATTACTTGTTAAGAATCCAACATTGGTGAGATTTTGAGGTGTTGATTGTTGTGCATTAAAAGCAGTAATTATTGTTCCACAGTCATCATTTACTGCCCCACGTGTCGCAACATCAAATACACCGGTTTGGGCGAGCTGCATCGATTTTTGAAGAGCTTTAACAGCCTTGACGAGCCCACTACCGTAAACCCCATCCATAGCAAGTCCGAGGTGAAGTTTTTGGTTTACATAAACTTGCAAAGCTTTAACATCTGAACCCTTAGACCCTTGTTTTAAATTTGTGTTAAATGTTGTCGTGCAATAAGAAAGGGTTTCTGAAGAAGGAAGTGATCCAGTAAGACTATCAATTGAATTATTATTTCTATTAAATGTTCGATAGATAAATGTATTACCCATATTTCCAATCCAGAACTCCTCAGCATCAGGAACAGAAGTTTTTGACTTCTGTGTTTCAACAATAACAGTTGGGCTAATTTCAGCATCTATAATAAATCCAGTTTGTTTTGTATTCCAACGGATCATGTCGGGTTGTGCAATAGCAGGGTTTTGGGTTGAACTAGAAGCGAAATAATCTGTTACGGGGTAATTTGCAAGTTCTCGCAAGCGATCAGCACCAGCAAGTTGGAGTGGGTTTTGTGGGGTTGGAACGGTTCCTTGTTGTCCACTTGGTGAATTACTTGTTCCACCGGTTGATGTTGTTCCGTACGGGAACAGATTTTTCCCCTGAGTTGAATTATTTTGATTTGAAGATCGCTTCATTAAAAGAATCCCAATAATGATCGCAAT
>CAIQMU010000117.1 GCA_903873095.1 uncultured bacterium | reverse complement strand
GCGCGCGCATCAAATATGGCATGGTTGTGAGACACTCAAAAATCCACGCCAAGTCTGTGTGACCTGCAATATCTGATTGCTTGAAGAGAGTGATTTTTTCTGGATCAAGTCCAATACCAAGATACGTCAACACAAGTTCATTTGTAAGTTCGCGAAGAAGTTTTGCGTCATGAATCGATGTGAGTGCATGATAATCAGCAATCATGATATATGTATCATACTGATCTTGGAGATCCACGAATTGTTTAAATGCACCAAAATAATTTCCAATATGTGGAATACCTGTAGGCTTGGTTCCTGAAAGTAAAATTTTCTTTGTCATAATTTAAATTAGTTAACGCTCATAATAATAATTATGACGGTCGCCACGACTGTTGTGCGAATGCACGATTTTTCTTAAGACTTACAATATCAAGAGTATGTTCGTCGAGGATTGTATGAATATGCGAAATATCTTCTCTGAGTTCTGCAAAATTTCGATCATTTTTTTCTTGCCTAAAATCAGCCAACTCATTTGTTGCTTTAAATTGATCCGTCATCCATTCACGCATGATACCTAAATGACGAGCAACTCGTTCATCGATCATTTTGGGAACTTTTTCCTCGATAACCAAAGAAACTTGATCGTGGACAATCAAAGCAACTTCTTCTCGTATTATGTTTCGAAATTCATCAGGTTTCATGGTGGTAGTATAGCAGAGACGTTATTGATTACGCAAAAAGGCTTTATAAAACCTTGATGATTCCTTTATTTTTTCTTTATTTCGTTTTTCGCTGGCGCAAGATCTCGTAACACACAAGTGCTCCAGAAACAGACGCGTTGAGTGATTCCACATCGTTTTGCATCGTAATAGAAACAATCGTATCGCAGTGTTCGCGTGTTTTTTCACGAAGACCCTCGCCTTCGTTTCCAATCACAACAGCAGTCGGTTCTGAGAAATCATATTTCCACAAATCAGTAGTTCCCTTTTCAATATCCATTCCAAGTCCCACAAACCAAAATCCCGCTTTCTTTAATTTTTCAATTGTTTGGTTGATGTTCCCAACTTGAATAAGAGGAATTTTTCCAACCGTTCCCGCAGATGTTTTGTACACAGCTGATGTAACAGGTGCTTGATTAAGTTCGGCAACAATAATTCCGGCAACTCCTGCTGCGGTTGCACTTCGAATAATTGCACCAAGGTTTGAGACATCTTGAATATGGTCCAAGATTAAAACAGTTGGCATCTTGGCCATGTTAACGGTATGAATCCATGCATCAAGTGTTGCGTATTCGAAAGGTTTCGAGAGAGCAATAACACCCTGATGGTTTACCTCGTCTTCAAGAAGTCGAGTGATCTGTCGATCATCAATTCCATTAATAGGAACATGCCCTGCATTTGCAAGTGATCGAATGGTTTCAAATGAAGCCTGTTTTACACCATCTTTGATATAGATGCGTTTGAGTGATTTTGGATCTCGAGCGAGAAGTTCCTCGATTGGTTTTTTCCCGTAGATGTAGAAGTCTTTTGACATAGTTCGAGCAGTGTATCACAGATCTTCTTGACAATCAAGTACGTGCGTATTATTATCAAGAAAAATTTGCACCATGAACAAAAATCAAATACTCCCCTACAGTTTTACAAGAACGGCATATTGTGAAAAATGCACAAACCATTTTAGACCTAAAACAAGGGATCTCTTTGTGATATTCCCCACCCAATGGGATTACCAAGAAGATCTTCCTCAGGCTCGAATATTTCGATCTCCACGCATTATTGACCCTTCTAGGTTTGGATTCACTCCTCATCTTTTTATGGCAAGTACCATACTAACAGATCCAAAATATGGAGAGTACCGTAACCATTTCGAAAACCTGAAAATTATTTTCCATTGCACATGCCTCATGAATGGTTGTGGGATTGACCTTATCGAAAGTACTACTATTGCAAATTGTTTTTCCGAATGTGAAATCAAGTCTGATCAATGGAGAGAGGTTGTTTTGACACCACAAGAAAGTATTGCATTATTTAATTTTAAAGATAATGGGTATGAAATGAGTTATCACAAGTAGAAACCAAGGACCCCTTCGGGTCCTTTTATTTTTACCAAATATTTGCTATGATATCCGCACATCCCTGTTTCGCGAAACGCTTCGCAGGGCGCAGTGCCAGATCGTCTAATGGTAGGACTTCGGTTTCTGGTACCGACTATCTAGGTTCGAGTCCTAGTCTGGCAACAACGACTATGCACAGCATCTTTCACACATTGGGATATTTTCTTGATCATCTCACCGATCTTATTGCAATGCATGGATATGTTACGATCCCCCTCATTATTTTATTACAAGAACTTGGTGCGCCAATTCCCATCTTAAACGAAATTGTGCTCATGCTTGCAGGTATTCTTGCGGCTCAACATACCCTTCATCTTCCGATTATTGCCGGTGAAAGCTATCTTGCAAGTATGCTTGGCGCATGGATTCTCTATGGATTTTTCTTTCTCCTTGGATCATGGTTATTCAAATTTAAATTTGCAACCATTCTCCGGATTAATATGGAAAAATTATCAAAGAAGCTTTCTCAAAATGAACCCTTCTATCTTTTTGCGGGGCGAGTCATTCCTTTTGGTCGAGGATATATTTGTATTGCTGCGGGAATTCTCGAAATGAATGTTCGACGATTTGCAACAACCATTTTTATTTCTGATTTTATTTGGAATATTGGATGGGTTCTTGTTGGTTACTTTGGTGGGGCACGCATTTTAGCCAAACAGAGTGAAATTAAATACTTCCTTGTTGCCGGAGTACTTCTTTTCATTGTTGTTATTCTCAGTAACTCAGTTAAAAATTCTATCCACAAGCGCAAGAATGTGGTAACATCATAATTACAATGAAAGTCTCAATAGTTATCCCTTGTTATAACGAAGAAAAATGGATCGAGAAAACAGTTGCTGCGGCACTTGATCAAGATTATCCTGATTTTGAAATAATATTAGTAAACAATGCTTCGACTGATAACACTCGAAACGTGCTTTTGTTGTTGCAAGAAAAAAATCCAAATATCATAAAAGTAGTCGACGAACCACGACAAGGCGTACTCATGGCACGTGAAGCAGGACGAGTTGCCGCAACGGGTGATATCATCGCATGTCTTGATGCTGATTGTATTCCGCCAACCAACTGGATTTCGCACGCTGTTCCCTATTTTGCAGATCAACACATTGTTGCTGTTGCAGGAATTTATGATTATTATGACGGACCAACTTGGCAACGGTATGGAATGCTCGCAGTTCAGATGATGTTTATGTCACCTGTAAATACCTTGATTCAAAAAATTAAAAAACGTGCGGCGTTTGTAGGAGGAAATGTATTTATTCGTGCAAGTGCACTTGAAAAGGCTGGCGGTTACAACAAAGTAACAACATTTTACGGTGACGAAGTAGACACATCAAGTCGCATTCTCCCTTTCGGTTCTATTGAATACGTATCAACACTTATTGTAAAAACATCAGCACGACGATATCGCGATTTTGGATTTTGGAATACTCAGAAAAAATATGATCTCAGTACGTGGTCAACAATTGGTAAGGCAATCATTCGACAAGAAGAAACAATTCATCCTCGGTAAATAAAAAACTCCGCCCCTGCTTCGCATAAAGCTACGCAGGGCAAGCGGGAGTTTTTTTATTTCTTTAAATACTTCCTAATTGCAAACCAAGCTGAAATCATTCCGAGAAGAATTCCTACAACAAGTAAAATGACAAGGAATTGGAGGAAGTTGTCGCCGTAATACTTGAACAAACTGAGTCCCCCGAAGAATGTCTGTGTATGCACTGTCATCCAATAGGTAATCGGAACAAACAATACAAGTGTCAGAATTGCAGAGGTAATTCCATACACGATTCCCTCGATCATAAACGGACCTTGGATGTATTTATTTTCCGCACCCACCATGCGCATCGTTGCAATCTCATCGCGTGACATGTAAATCGCAAGTCGAATCGTGTTGAACGTAATCAAAATTGAAATAATAATGAAGAATGCTGTAATAGCAAGACCGAGTGTCTGTACCGAATGAATAATACTATTTAATCGATCAATGATTGTTTTGTTCTGTGCGTAGTTTACCTTTTCAATGATTGGTGTTGAACCATTTGAAATGGTTGAATATTGATCAAGATTAGCTGCAATAGATTCATACTGACCAGAATCCTTTGCGCGAATGTTGAGTGTCGCACCAAGTGGATTGGTACCAAGTTCATCTAATGCCTGAAGCGTCAAATAATCTGATGCATGTCGCGTTCTGAAATCTGATAAGGCTTGATCCTGCGAAACATATTCTACAGATGCAACTTCGGGAAGTTGTTGCAAGTTTTGCTCTACTTGAAGAACTTGTGCTTCGGGAACATTTGGATAGAAGTACACATTCACATCTACTTTGTTTGCAATTTGCGCAAGTGAAAATCCAAGTACGGCATTCAAGAAAATAATAATCCCAACAACCGTGAGGGTTACTGTCATCATGAGCACAGAGGCAATCGAAACAACCGTATTACGGTAAAAATTGATGAGTCCCCATCTAACTATTCGTTTTGAATCTGTTTGTACTGACATAGGTTATTCTGCACTTTCGTGATG
>CAIQMU010000116.1 GCA_903873095.1 uncultured bacterium | reverse complement strand
ACTACAAGTAAATTCACCGCTTTGATTGTCTACGGGTGGTACGACTGCTTGATTTTGAGATGTAGATGACGAGCTTCCAGACGTTCCTCCTGGTGACTGAAGTGATCCAGAGTTATTTCCTGTAATAGTTTGACTTGATCCGCTGGTGTTTGAAGGATCTGTTCCAGTACTCGTACCATTACCTTGATTCGGATCGATAGTAGTTGTGGTTCCTGAACCGGGTGTTGTAGGTGTGTTTGCTCCCCCAGTTCCAATTCCTGATGTATTCCATTGCGCGTGTGCTGTTTGTGCACCAAAGATCCCCACTCCACCAAGGATTCGCGGGGCAAGCAAAAAACTTCCCGCAGGAACGAGAGTTGTTCCGGAAACAATAATAAATGTTGCAATACACCCTAAGAGTTTTCGCTTCATGTCTTGTTAAATTGTACTATATGTAGATAAAAAAAGAAAAGAATAAAAGACAAAAAGAAAAAATCCCGCTTGCCCTCCGTAGCTTTATGCGAAGGAGGGTGGGGATTTTTTCTTTACAGAATTTATTATCCTGGTGTTGGATTTGAAAGGTTGTAATAAATTTGTGCTCGATTTATGTGATACCAATTTGGTTTTGTTGTAGCCTTGAAAGACGCAGTACCAGAAGAAGAATAATCTTTGATGAGTGCATCAAAACATCCAATAGGTAAACCGGTCATTCCATTAGGAATCCAATAGTTCAATGTATATGATGGCAAACGACAGAACAGCGAGCCAGTAGCGTCTTCATCAAATAGTGCACTAATAACATCAGAAGCTCCTATTTGATTACCACTTGCGGTATCAGTTGTTAGTGGTATTGCAGGTTGAACTTGAAGCCGATTAATATTATTGGCATCAGCCCATCTGAGGTAATGAGTACTGGTCGCCCCATCACTTTGTGTTTCTGCTGCATAGATTGGAAGATTAGGAATCTTTGTATCAACCCAAGCGGAAAGCATTGCAAGGTCAGAACCCGCTGTTGGCAGATCAGTGTCCTTATTAAGAGGAAGTGTAATGTCACCCTCTTTTGAAAAATCAATACCTGCCGTTCCGTTGGCGACAGCAATAATACTCGTGTTTGGTAGGAATGCTGCCTTAATAGCATCCGAATACAAAGTATTTTTAAATGTATCCCAATCTGCCTGGGTTGTATATTGAGTGTAATTTTGAGTTGCTGTTCGAATTGCAAGACAGTCATGAAGTGCATCCGCTAAGTCAGTATTTTGTTGTGAAATAGAATCCATTGTCGTTTTTGTGTTTTGTAAACTTGTTGCATCGGTGACGCTATTTTTAACAGATTCGAATTGAGCATAAAGAGTTTGTCGTTGCGCCTCGGTAATGTGAGTTGTGTCAGTTTCCCATACCTGCCACTGCTCATCGAGTATACGTGCTTCCTCATCATTATTATGTTTTGCTGTATTATCTATTGCTGTGTTTGTAAAGGTTGTTGCTCCCGCCCCCGGTGTTGTTGCCAATGGATGGATTGGGGTGATTGGTGTCAAAATTGTATTACCCGCCGCATCCGTTGTTGTGTAAGTATTTGTAAAATCTCCAGCTATTGAATCAGCGAGAATTTGTGGGGATAATTGCGTATACAAAGCATCTTTTTGACTTTGTGTTAGTGTTTGCCATTGATCATCAAACAAAACAAGTGTTGGAATAAATGCTTTTACTTGTGCAATAATGGTTGCGAGCTGTTCAGAAACTTGCCGTTTAATAAGTAGTGTTGAGAAGATTCCTTGGAATTTCTGTGAATTTGCATAAAAATCTGATGCAACAGTACTCATTTCTGTTGCTGCGGGGATATTTAAGAAAGGATTCAACACTCGTTCCTTTTCTTCTTGAATAGCCGTTGTGACTTCTTGTTGGATAAGTTTATAAACCTGTTGATTTCGAGGTGCGTTACTACTATCACCGTTTCCTCTTGATTGGGTTATGCTTAGTTGTGAGTTTGCATAATCCTGAAGTCTAGTATCCCATCCGGTATCTGGCCCAGGAATACATGCTTCAAGTTTTTGTAAAACATCAGTGGTTCCTTGATTTTGTGGTGTGCCTGTTGCTATTTGGGCTGAATTGAGAAGTGTTCCTGTAACAGGTGCTTTCAAGAGATTTAAGATATTTTCGTCATACTGTACATCAAGTGCAGTTTTTTGGTTTGCGTCACCTAAATCGTTTTTAAAATCAACAATCGTTTGTGGTCCGGATGCCCATGAACCACCACTACCATTATATCCAGCCGCAACACTGGCTGGGCTTCCATATTGATATTGTGATGCATGTCCCGCGTCTGATCGAAGACTCGAAATTCCTTTATTGATTAATCCTGTAACAAGTTGTGTAAGGGTACTGAAAACCAATTTAAAAAATTGGTCTGAGTTTTGAAGTCGTGCTTGTGCTTCTTGTGTTGATTTGTTAACAGTATCAGAGGTTGTTGCTGATGGTGTTGTGATGTTTGCACCAACATCATTTACTCCGGAGTAATCCTCAGGATCATCATCTTGTGCATCATAAGTTGTCCCACTTGAGCTACTATTTGATGATGAATGTCCACCAATTGTTACTTGTTGACCATTAACAACAATAGTAGATGTATCGTTTGGGTCAGTGCTGTTATCAAGTTGTGAAGTATCTACTGCACAATTTGTATCACAAGGTGGTGGGCTGTCAGATGATGGTGGTGTAAAATCGCCACTACTAAGATTTGCATAAGCGTTTTCTTGAGCACTTGGTCCATTCGCAGTTGCATTATTAAGACCGTTTTGAACCTGTTGTTGCTGAGCAGCTTGTTGGCTTGCATTAATAAGAGAGTTTGTGTTTACTCCATATTTAGCACCAATATTT
>CAIQMU010000115.1 GCA_903873095.1 uncultured bacterium | reverse complement strand
CTGCGCGTCTTTTTCTTGTTGCGGGGGGACGATTCGAACGTCCGCCTTCAGGTTATGAGCCTGACGAGATACCATTACTCTACCCCGCTATATCTGGGGCATGAGTATATGATATTTTTTCAAATCGCGCAAGTGCTCGTTTATGTTATCTCGTTTTTAATGGTAATCAATGCTTCGAGCATAATGCGAAGAGCGTCAGCTTCACCAGATGTTGTTTTTGAATCTAATTTTCCAAGGTCACGCACACGAACGCGAAACACCTTGTAGGAATTTTTAAAAAGTTTTTCAAGTTTCTCAGGCTTCTCGATTTTCTTGTCACGAAAAATATAAACAGGGGAATAAATAGCATTCGGACTTTTTGCTATTTTGAATGTGTCATGAATTTCGTAGGGTTGCATAGATTAAGGATTAATAATACTTGTAAAACCTTTTTCAGAAACAATGATATGATCGACCAGTTCAATACCAAGTACGGTGCCAACCGTGCGAAGTTGTTCAGTAATTTCAATGTCGGCGGAACTTGGTGTTGTGTTTCCTGATGGGTGATTGTGAACCAAGATAATTGCGACGGCCCCGAAATCGATTGCGGGCTTGAATACTTCGCGTGGATGAACCATGTGGGCATCGACGGTGCCAATCGAAATCATCTCGTCATGAATAACTTTGTAGTGATTATTCAAATAGATTCCTCGCAAATGTTCACGAGGAAGACCGTGCATGTTTTTGGTAAACTCGTAGACATCTTGTGCGGTGCGAATTGTTTTTTGTCCTGATGGATTTTTTTCAAATAACCTGCGACCGAATTCAACGCTTGCAACAATTTGGGTTGCTTTACCAAGAGGTAGTTCAAGCTCTCGAGACAGTCGTTTTGCATCGCGCTCACTTGCGATGGATTTTTCGCCGTATTGTTTGAGTACACGATTGGCCATCGACATAACATCTTCTTTACTTGTTCCTATGTTGATCATCACAGCAAGAAGTTCTGATAATGACAAAACACTTGGCCCTTCACGGAGTAATTTCTCACGAGGTTTTTTATCATTAGGCATGTCTCGAAATTTCAAGACATAGGGTTTCATCAAGTCGGAACTTGCGATGATTGAGGATTTTGAATCGATGTGATATTTTTTCATACGGCGAGTATAGCAAGCGAGGGATAAAGAAATGATAAAAAAATAATAAAGAAGGCAAAAATGCGCGATTTTGTGTGGATAACTAAATGTCATACAAAAAATCCTTGTACTTGGCAAGGATTTTTTGTTCTGCGGAGCCGACGAGACTTGAACTCGCAACCTCCCGCGTGACAGGCGGGTGCTCTAACCAGTTGAGCTACGGCTCCATATTTTCTGGGACGAATGGCATTCTAGCATAAAATCTAGAAAAACCAAGGGGCCCTTCTTCGCTAAAGCTACGAAGGGCGAGGTGTCAGAGGTGGGAGTTGAACCCACGACCTCGGCGTTATGAATGCCGCGCTCTCACCAACTGAGCTACTCTGACAAGTCCAACGTAGCTTTGGCGACGCGGGGCAAGTCATGTAAAAATAGCATATTTCAGACGTTTTTTCAAGAGGCTTTCTTGATTTAATCTTGAAATAGTATTACAGTATTTTTAGTGGTAGCAATGCCAGTTGTGGTTCTTTTTAGTTAGTTCTCGGGGAGGTTTACTTGGAAGCAGTATATCCTTTAAAGAGTGCGTAACAGCTCACCCAAAGGACCGAGTATACCTCGGTCCTTTTTTATTGAAAAAACAAGGATTTATGATAGGATGTTCGTACCTTGGAATAGCCTCCTCGGTAATATAGTTCAATGACATATTGTTGGTCACTGTGAACCGAATAGGGAATCATACCGTCACTCTAATAGTTTTAGAGGTTAGGAACTTTTCACGTTCTTTCTTAATATCCATACATGATGCTTACATGTAGCAGATTATGGATAGCAAATGCTCTTACGAATAAGGAATTTTTCTGGGTCGGCCAATCTGGGAACCTGAAGCGGGAGCATTTGTTTTTATTGCCGTTGTAGCTCAGCTGGTAGAGCACGTCATTGGTAATGACGAGGTCACGGGTTCGATTCCCGTCGATGGCTCAATTGACTTTTTAGTTTAGATAAGTAGAATCAAGGAAACCAGCATTTAAAAATAATGGATATGAAAGAAGAAAACAAGTTTGAAGTCTTTTTGCAAGAAAGAAGGTTAGATTTCGAATTTCTTGCAGCGGAAAGGGAAGATCTAAGTGTTCATTTATTGAAAATAATCGAAGCGGAAAATGAAGTTCAACGATTAGAAACAATAAAGGATTCTAAAAAGGAAATAATAAGAAGATTTCTTCAACGAAACATGGTTATAAAGGAAAGTCATACGAATGAAGAACCCTTTTTTGATTTTTTGGATCCTTGGAATAAACAAAAAATTCCAAAACGTATTTCAAAAATAACCCTGTCGGTTTCTTTTCAAGAAGATTCTTCTCTGAAGATTGCCTGTGTTCGGATTACATTTTCTGATCCAGGAGCCGGATGGGAGTTTTTATTCAACCTGAAGGATTATGAAAAATTATTTTCTTCAAACGAATCAATTTTTGATTTAAAAGATGCGAAATTTGCACATTTTCCCGAATCGCGTGACCCGCTGCCAATTATCAAATACAACGAAAGTTCGTTGAGTCGAGAAGATCGAGAAAAATTATTTTGTCTTCCACAGGTTAGACTCGCGATTAAAGAACTTGAACTGTAAAATCTTTATAAACTCCCTCGGGAGTTTTTTACTTGAATAATTAAGCCTTTCTTGCTAAAGTACGCTGTAGTTTCAAGCCGTTGTAGCTCAGTTGGTAGAGCACCACTTTCGTAACAAACTTCCCGTGAGCATATCCTAGAAAAGCATTGTAATTAAAGGATAAATGAGACATTCTCCTTATAAAATCACCATCGTTGCAGCGGCCTGTTTTTTTCAGCAGAGCGGCGCAAAAAATAGTTTGGATAGTTAGTTGTTAAGGTAAACAGGTTAGTGTTAGTGTATCAGAGTGGTATCGTTTTTCCAAATAGTATTATATAAAAAGACGCCCATCAAGGCATAGTTTTACTATACTGAAAGTTCTAGCTGCTTCTTCTCAAATGCTAAAACTTCAGAATTTCTGATCAATATTGCACGTCCAGTAGTATAAGACATTCCTTTGTTGGGTTGCATTTCGAACCCTAGGTAAGTGCATTTACCACCTCTATTCTTTACCTCATCAATGGCGGGTTGGAGATCTGAATCAGAACTGCCAAGTATAATATCGTTTGCACTTTTATCGCAAGCCATACTCACCATATCAACTGCGATTTTCACATCAACACCTTTTTCCTTGAACACAAGCGATTTCTTTCCGTTTCTTTCTTCTTCAAATCCTCGCACACGTCCGGCAAGCAGTACTTTGATGCCTTGATTTTCGAGGTTGGTTTTAAGGAGTCGTTGCTCATTAATAAGTTCTTTTGATTTTACTT
>CAIQMU010000114.1 GCA_903873095.1 uncultured bacterium | reverse complement strand
TTACTGGTATGCCAAGTTCTCGCGCACGTTCTATTAATTCTCCATTTTTTGCATGCTTAAAAACAATCAATTGCGGATTGAATTTCTCTCGATCAACCAGTCGCAAGGTGTCTAAAATCGTTTTTTCAGCACCTGCAATTTGATCAGTTGTTGTTACAAATAATATGTTAATCTTTTTGTTCATAAAATAATTCATGCGGATATGCATACTCCAAACCAAGTCGTTTCGCCTCGTCGACAACCCTTATTAATGCTTGTTTTTTTGTATCATCTAAATCATTGACGTGTGTCACGATAACAAAATTTCCATTTCGATCAGCTGTCCATTTCATCATCTTTGCAAGTTGCTCAAAACCGAGTTCGATACGTGCAGAAAAAGCCTCTTGGTGATTTCCAAGATTAACAGTATGTGGATACAGTGGCATTTCTCGTCGCAAGATGGCAAACTTCAAACGATGAATAATCATGCTAACTAGTGTAAAAATGTACGAAATTCTTGGCAAAAAATTTTTCATTCCTTTACTTCGAATAATATTTAATTTCGCATTCTCGATTGCCAAAATTCCATGATTTGAAATTTGGTCATGGGGCGGAACAAAAACTGATACGTCCCCGAATGCTTTTTCTAATTCATGTTTTCCTCGTAATGTTTTTTCAAACAATCCATCAGAAACTTGATATTCAAATTGTCCATGTGTATTTTCATGATTACACCCATGAAGCATAATTTCAATCAATGGATTCTTGTTTATAAAATCAACTAATTCTTTGTTTTCAGAAATGGGATACTCTCTCCCTTGTTCACCGTTATTTTTAATATGTAAATCACTTGAACCAGTAACAAACGGAATCGTCGAAAAACCAACAGGGATTCCTTTTGCAAAGAGGTCGCCATACCAATGATTAATTTCATCAGGTGAACTGAAGTAATTTAAATCATCATCGCGGATAACAAATAATTTTTCAGGTTTATTTGATTTCATAATTATTCTTTATCGTTTGATATGCAGAAAATAATTCTTCGCCAAAACTTCTTTTATCAAGCATTGTCGTACGACCGTTTTGCCCCAACCTTTTTCTGATGTCTGGGTTTTTATACAATAATTCAAGTGCATCTTTGATTGGTTTTGATTCCCCAACAGAAACAATAACTCCGTTTTTCTTGTCGTGCAATAAATCAGTTACTCGATTTGTCGCAATAACAGGAACACCACACGCGAGTGATTCTGCAATTGATTTTCCAAATCCTTCGGTGAACGATGGTAGTACCACAACATCTGCTTGTTGAATGATAGGAAGTGGATTTGAAACATGACCCATCGAAACAATACTCGGATCAGATGAAATGAGTTGTGAATATTTTTTCTCGGCGTTTACTGGCCAATCAGATCGTATGCCAAACAGAATTAATTTTTTATTTGGTATTAAAAGCTCTTGCCATGCATCAAGTAAATACTGCAGTCCTTTTAGGATTCCTGTATTTGAAGCCGGAAACAATACTGTGAAAGAACCATCTGAATGCGGTGCTGTACTTGGTGAAAATTTTTCAGTATCGATATCATACTGTGCTGTGAATATTTTTTCACGAGGAAATCCCTCGGAAACATACGACTGCGTTCCAAATGATGAATTAGTAATAATGTAATCCATTTCTGAAATAGAACTTGGATCAAGCATATCATTTTTTAATTCTCCGCCCCATTTTTTCATTTCTTGTTCAAGAATTTTTCGAACAAATCGCTGATCGGCAACTGACGGAATTGCGACACACACAGAACCCATGCGTTTCGCCTTGGTAATCGTTTTTGGGCACAAATCGGGATGAAAAAAAACGATGCCTTTTTCTTTTAGAATACGTCGCGCAGAAAAATCAAATAATTTTTCTTCAAGTCTTCGCGCATGAATTGTTCCAAATAATTTTCCAAGCACTGCAATCACCCCATGCACAAACCAAGGAATTGCAGATTTCTGACGATTCCCAAAACGAACATCATGACCCATGCGTGAAATAACTTGGACGATTTCGCCTTTGGATTCAAAATAATCAAGTGCCGGCAAAATTTCGTCTGTTTTCAGATTTTTCCGTGTTCCAAGATCGGCAAAGGTTACAAAAATCGCCTTCATAATAAGGCGATTATAAGCTATACTGCAGTATATGTCTAATGCATTTTGGGATGGGATTTCACAGCGCGCAATCAACCTGAAAGCGACTGCACAAAACAGCTTCTGGGTCATCTCTGGAAAATTGATTATTTTCCTCCTTGGTTTTGCATTCGTAACAGGTCTTGCAAATCTTGTCCCTAAAGGTGTTGTGGGTAGTTATAACTACATCATCGCCGTATTAACCATTGCGAGCATCACAACACTTCCTGGAATGAACGGAGCCCTTACCCGTGCGGTTGCGCGTGGATTTGAAGGATCAATTAAGCCCATGATGCGTTTGAAGTTTCTCTACGGACTTCTTGGTTCGGCAATTTCACTTGTATTTGGATTATTCTATCTTGCACACGGACATCACATGCTCGGTACTGCATTTTTGATTGCCGCACCATTCGTACCCATGACCGATACGTACAGTGAAATGGCGTATTCATTTTTTCAAGGTCGCAAAAATTTCAAGAAAACCATG
>CAIQMU010000113.1 GCA_903873095.1 uncultured bacterium | reverse complement strand
TAGAGTAATACCATAATCTAGCTTGATATTGTTTTGAATAGAAGGGTTTGTTTCTTGACGTATTTCTTTTTCATGTGCATCTTTTTTAGTTGAATCTGCGGAGTCCATATTTTTTATTTAATTAAATAATTTGATTTCAATTCAAAAACACAATAAATCTTTTTCAAGTAAAAGTCAAGTTAATAAAAAACCACTGAAATAATCAGCGGTTTTAATATTATTTGATTTCGAGCAGATCTTTTTGTAGGGAGTAAATTTTTTGTGCACCAAATTCATAGCCAGGCTTACCGATCGGATAATCAAATACGTCTTTGATTCCAAATTTAAATAGGGCAATGAGGAGTTCTTTTAATGAGCCGTTGCCAAAATTTCTGAATTTTAAAAGATCATTACTTTGATACGTTAGAAGTTCAGAGATATTTGCTTCATGAAGTTTTCCTGCTCTCAGACAACTAATTGCCCTTGTACTTAGAAATCCTTCTTTTTCTGCCCATGTAAAAAAATCTTCAACACTTTTTTCTAAAATAGAATTTTGCAATTGCAGCTCTGAAGTTCTTGTTGCTGTAAACATACCGTTTTCGTTTTTAAACTCGAAGCCGGAACCTTCTTGGTTTGTGATTTTTTTCTTGAAAAGTTCAAACAGTTCTTGCTCGAATTCGATGGAAAGAGCTTCTTTTGTAAGGCTTATTTTTTCTTCCTTGTTCATAATAGTTATTTAATTTTAAAATTTGATTTCAATTCCGAAATAATATAGAATACTCTCAATGAAAAGTCAAGACTTGAAACAACTGAACCTACCAACCGAACCGGGGGTGTATTTCTTTGTCCGCCGTAGCCTTGGCGGAGGTGGATGGAAAAAGGGTGGGGAGATTTTGTATATTGGGAAAGCGACAAATCTGCGTGATCGCGTACGCAGTTATTTTGCCAATGACTTGATTGATACACGTGGGCCAAATATTTTAGATATGGTTACACAAAGTGAAACGGTAGAATATGAAGAGACAGGTTCAGTGCTTGAAGCTTTAATACTTGAAGCAAATCTAATCAAAAAATATCAACCCAAATACAACGTCAAAGAAAAAGATGATAAGAGTTTCTATCAAGTCATTGTAACTGACGAACCATGGCCACGCGTCATAATGGTGCGTTCGCGTGACTTGAAAGTAATGGAACTGACAGGACGATTATCACGAATCAAATTCGACGGAAAAATAAAATACAGTTTCGGTCCATTTCCACACGGAACAAGTTTGCGGGACGCCTTGAAAATTATCCGCAAGATTTTTCCATTTCGAGATTTTCGTGCAGATAATCCAGAAAACGAACGGTTTTATAAACAACTAGGGCTTTCTCCTGATACAAGCAATGCGCAAGCACGCAGTGAATACTTGAAAAATATTACGAATATCAAATTATTTTTCGAGGGAAAGAAAACAAAAATCTTGAAAGAACTCGAACGTGACATGAACAATCACGCAAAGAATCTTGAATTTGAAGAGGCTGAATACTTGAAAAGAAAAATGCTTGCATTGAAACATATTAACGATGTTGCTCTCATCAAAGATGAGTCGATTGAAGATTCTGCACATAGTGGAACATCTGATTTCAGAATTGAATCATATGATATTGCGCATCTGTCGGGACGAAATACTGTTGGTGTTATGACAGTGGTGATAAATAGTCGTGCAGATAAATCTGAGTATCGAAAATTTAAAATCAAATCCCTTCCCAAAAATGCTGTTGATGATTATGCAAGTTTACAAGAAATCATTACACGACGATTTGGTCATTTGGAATGGAAAAAGCCGAACCTGATTGTCGTTGATGGGGGGATTGGACAATACAACGCGGTTTCAAAAATACTTGCAAAACTCGAAATTGTAGTACCACTTGTTTCTGTTATAAAAGATGATCGACATC
>CAIQMU010000112.1 GCA_903873095.1 uncultured bacterium | reverse complement strand
GTATTGGGTACAAAAGAAAATCCTTCTGAATATTGGCTAGGAAGTATATTCAAAGGATTTACATTTATAAGCTTTCTTTTTAAAACAGGAATTCTTAATCAGAAAAGAACTTTGATTCTTTTACAAAAACTGATTACTCTTCCCATACCAATGATTCTTGAGGCTGATCTTCCTTATTTCATAAAATCGTTTGGGGGAGATAATCACAAAAAAGTTCAACTTGATGACATCAAAAATTTGGTTAATATGATCGATACATTTCAAGAGCTTCTGAAAATCAAAGGTAATGTTAATTTTGAAGAAATTTCAAAATTTTCTGAGCAACTTACTAATGAACGTGAGAAACAAATTGACTATTCAAATAATTAAAAATTTCAAAAGCGCATCAGATGATGCGCTTTTTTTATTCCACTTATTTTCTCTTCAAAATTTTCTTCAAGTATTTTCCAGTATAACTTGCTGGGTTATTTGAAACTTCCTCCGGTGTTCCCTTGGCAATGAGTTTTCCACCACCTGTTCCACCTTCTGGTCCAAAATCCAAAACATAATCAGCTGACTTGATCACATCAAGATTGTGTTCGATGAGAACAACAGTGTTTTGTCGCTCAACAAGCCTATTCAATACCTCGATAAGTTTCTTCACATCTTCAAAGTGAAGTCCCACTGTTGGTTCATCCAACAGATAAATCGTTTTCTGCGTCATCGGACGATACAGCTCCGATGAAATTTTTACACGCTGTGATTCCCCACCTGATAACGTATCAGCAGTTTGTCCAAGCTTAATATATGACAGCCCAACTTCCATCAGTGTCGAAAGTCGATCTGCAACCGCGGGAATATCATAAAAGAAATCCAGGGCTTCTTCGATCGTCATTTCAAGAATCTCAAAAATATTTTTACCTTTCTTTTCTTTTGCAGGCTTGTACACAACTTTAAGTGTCTCCTTGTCGAATCGTTTCCCGTTACAAACATCGCACGTTACATACACCGTTGGCAAGAAATGCATTTCAACTGCAATCTCACCATTACCCTGACATGCCTCACATCGTCCACCTTTGACGTTAAATGAAAATCGATTTGATTTCCATCCTCGCACACGTGCCTCGTCAGTACTTGCAAACAAGTCACGAATAAATGTCCACATTCCTGTGTATGTTGCCGTATTTGAACGAGGTGTTCGTCCAATCGGCGATTGATCAATCATGATCACACGTGACAGTTCTCCTGTTTTTTCAAATTTTGCAGCATTGTAAACTTTTGCCGTACGACTGCGACGTTCGAGCATTCCTTGAAGATTCTTGTAAATAACCTCGTACATAAATGAAGACTTTCCAGAACCTGAAACACCCGTGATCACTGACATGCGACCCAGTGGAATTTCCGCTTTCAAATTTTTAATATTGTTTACACCCGCACCCTCTACCTTGATCCATCCCTTGTCTTTATCTCTGCGATTTTCTGGAATGTGAACTTTTTCAACACCCTTCAAATAATCAATCGTAAGAGATTTTTCTTTATTTTTTCCATCGAGAAGTTCCTGTAAGTTTCCTTGCACGACAACATTTCCACCATGAACTCCGGCGCCTGGTCCGATATCGACGATATAATCCGATGCAAAAATCGTATCCTCATCGTGCTCTACAACAACAATTGTATTTCCTAAATCTCGCAAATTTTTCAAGGTCGAAATCAATCGATCATTATCACGCTGATGAAGCCCAATCGTTGGTTCATCAAGTACATAGAGTGCTCCAACCAATTGCGAACCAAGTTGTGACGCAAGTCGAATACGTTGCGCTTCCCCACCTGAAAGAGTATTCGCTCGACGATTCAATTCCAAGTATGAAAGTCCTACATCAAACATGAAAAACAATCGATCTTCGATTTCTTTCAAAATGACTTTTGCAATCTCACGATCTTTTGGTGACAATTTAAGTTCCGCGAAAAAGTTAATCGCTTTGTCGATCGACATATTTGTCAGATCTACGATATTGAAAAATTCTCCGCGATTTTTATCAGTCACTCGATCTGATTCTGTGTTTCCATGTAAAAAGACATTCAGTGATTCGGGACGAAGTCGTGCACCATGACACACGTTACATTCATCATCATTTTCATTTCCAAACAAATGATATGTTCCAAGTCCGTTACATTCAGGACATGCACCATACGGACTGTTGAATGAAAACAATCGTGGTTCAATTTCTGGATATGAAAATCCATCATGTGGACATGAGAGTGTCGCTGACATGAGAAATTCAAACTCTTGTTCGGCTCCCTCCCCTTGCAGGGGAGGGTT
>CAIQMU010000111.1 GCA_903873095.1 uncultured bacterium | reverse complement strand
GGGTGAGGTTTGCTTTGCCGGGTGAGGTTTCTACGAGTTCATTCGTCGCACAGGCTGAATTTGTGATATCTGCGAAATCTGAGAAGGTTGTGACTGTTGCGATGGCACTGGTGGTTGCATAATCTGTTTAACAGGTGCAGGATCATCAAGTGTTGCAACATCATTTCCTTGCAAGAACACCGAGAACAATCCAAATGCAAGACCAAGGTCACGCATTCCAATCGCATCAAGTCCGACATCTTGAACAATTCCCGCCATGTGAAAGAATAGTAGAAGTGCAATCCAACGTGTCCAAATTCCATACGCAAGCATAAGTGATCCGACGACTTCAAATATTCCATTAAGGATCACGAGTGTCGTAAGATCAAGATGCGTTAACGTCTGAAGCCATGTTGGAATATATGACGTCCACATTGCAGGATGAATCAATTCTGAAAGTCCGAACCACATGATCACAATCGCAAGTCCGACACGAATCGCAACGGGTGCAAATGATTTAATGTTAATGTTCATAATAATAAAAGTATTAGTTTGTTAATGCACCAATCTTAAATGAAGCAAGTTCTGATGCAGGTCGTCGCTGTCCGCCATGCTGATCGTTAAACGCAGCACTGCCATCTATTCCACAAAGTGAAATGATTGCCTGCTGACCTCCAGGGTGCTGAGAAATCCAACTTGTCACATTGTAAACACTTCCGTTGATAGCTGTCCAACAACTTGAAGCGGTGTTGTGTGCTACAACCTGGGCCATTGTGTATCCACTTGGTTTTGGTGTGGTTGTTGTTCCTGTTGTTGTAGTGCTTGTAGTTGTAGTGGTTGTTGAATTTGGATTTGTAGTTTCTGATGAAGCCGAAGTTGTTGTTTTTGTTGTCTGATCTGTTGAAGCAGGTGTTGATGTGTCAGAGCTTGATGGGCTATTTTGTGAAATTAAAATCCCAACAACGACAACAATGACAAGTGTTCCGAGAACTAATGCGAGTGTTTTTCGAGACATAAAATAAATAAAGATGAAAAAGTTAAATAGTAATTAATGCTATAATTATAGCATATGAATAATGAACAAAAACAATTACACATCGGCGACATTGTCCCCGATCTTACATTAAAGGCATATTATCAAGATAAGGAGGTGATTCTTTCATCAAAGGATTACCGAGGAAAATGGCTGATTTTGTTTTTTTATCCGGCTGACTTTACATTCGTGTGTCCAACCGAGCTCGAGGAGCTTGCTCATATGTACGGATCATTCCAAGAAATTGGTGCAGAAATTATGAGTGTCAGTTGTGATACTGTTTTTGTGCACAAGGCTTGGCATGATAATTCTCCAGCTATTAAAAATATTACATTCCCGATGATTTCTGATACAACGGGAGAACTGTCACAATTATTTGGTGCCTATATTCCAAGTGAAGGACTTTCTCTTCGTGGAACATTTATCATTGATCCGGATGGAATACTCAAAACAATCGAGATTAATGACAATTCAATTGGACGATCAGGAAAAGAATTATTACGAAAACTAAAAGCCGCGAAATTTATTCGCGACAACCATGGACTTCAAGTGTGTCCTGCGTCATGGGAACCGGGTGATGAAACACTCACACCGGGAATGGATTTAGTTGGGAAGATTTAAAACCTCACCCAATTTGCTACGCAAATTACCCTCTCCTGGAAGGAGAGGGTTTTGCTTCGGTAGATTTTATTAAATCTTTCTAGAGTCGTAGGCCCAATGAAGCAATGCCTGACGTTGTTTGGTATGACATGATTCATCCCCTACTCGGCAATGATTTCGAATTTGTGAAATATGACGAGTCATCATGCGCCAGCGTTTTATTTGACGCGCATCTTCGTCCGGAATTCTGCGCCCCATATAATACCGACAGTACCACTGAAACCAACCTCGTGGATCGTCTTTGTATAGCCATCCATTTTTTCTCCACACTGCAAGCGACTGTGATGCATTTACACCGAACCAATTTATTCCCGCAAGATGTTTATTAATTTCTTTTGGTGCAAATTTCGTATTCTTAAACCAAGATTTCGGAAACTCGTTTACACAATCGCGCATATACACCCCACCAAATACACCAAGTTCAAGCATTTCCGTAGGTGTCAGTTGTGGTTTAAAATCCGGAGCAAAATTCTTGCCTACAGGCTCAGACAATGTATATGTATAATTTTTCTGCATTTTGTCATGCACGATTACTTGTTTCATAAAATAAGTATAACAAAAATCCCCTCCATGGGGATTTTTTTGATTAGCCTGCTGTTTTCTTGAAATGCTTTCCACTCTTTCCTGTTGGGTGAATTGAGGCAAGAGCTGTTTCAAGTTGAGTGTTAGTAATATTATACTTGGTCAAAATCTGCTTGAACGTAAGCCCTGCTGTGATATCAGACTGAACACTTGCAGTATCAAGTCCAAGTTTTGTTGCAACTGACATAATCGCAGTATTAGACATATGTCGATGATCTGTTTTTGAAACAGTGGCAAGAGCTGTTCGGACTTGTGCCATGGTAATGTTGTGTTCAGCAAGAACATCCTTGAACGCTTTTCCTGAATCAATCTCCGCTTTCATAGCTGCCAAATCAGTTGGGGAAATATTAAGCTTTGTCGCAACATCAGTAAGAACTGTATCGTTCCATCGCCCACCATGTTTAATCGTAGACGCCGGAGCTTGAGCATACGCGTGCGATGCGCCGAGAATAATCACAAGCGCAAGCAAACT
>CAIQMU010000110.1 GCA_903873095.1 uncultured bacterium | reverse complement strand
TTTTTCTCGACGGTTGAAAGTGGTACGGGTCTTGTATTTCTATGGCATGCGTTTTTCTTTACGCTCATGATCGCATCACTCATTCGTGTGCAGGGAACAGATTTTTTAAAAAAAACATTACAAGCAAACTTGTTTGCCTCGGTGGTTTTGAGTTTTGCAACATTGTTTACAAATTACGCGTTTGATATTCATTCAGCGATGTTAAACGGATCGCTTGGTGGAGCAATGATGGGGAACGCTCTTCTTGCGGCGGCATATTTTGTATTTTCAATATTCTTATCATTGATACTTGTTTCCCTTGAAAGTTCGACATGGAAAAAAGTTGTGTACCTTATTGGAATTGCAACAATTGCATTTGGTCCGATTTTGTTTCTTGATCCTGCGATTTGGCAAGGTCAGGTTGGTTTGATATCGGGACTTATTGCAAAACCAATGATGATTTTTGGTCATGCGCGCATGGCGGGACTCGCGATCATTCTTGGCGGGATACTTAGTTATTGTATTTGGCTTGCATTATCCGCAAAGAAAAAAATTATTTCAAATTTTGGTAAAGCGGGAATCGTTTTAATATTTATTGTTCTTGCGCTTGGTGTTTGGCAAATTACAAAACCAGAATCAAAACTTCATAATGTGTTTATCGAGGAAGCAGCTGAACGTCCCGTGGACTGGAAAACCGCGATGATCGGACTGGGGGAACGTCCAGTATTTGGATGGGGGCAAGAAAATTTTCAAATAGAATATTTAAAACACATTGATCCTGTCGTGTTTGATGCAAACAATGGTGGGGAAGTTTATGCAATTCATCCTCATAATGCATCAGTAGAATTCTTGGTAAACGGCGGAATTCCGGCACTTGTTTTGTATGTAATATTACTGGGTTGTATTGTGTATCAAATAATTATTTTATATCGACGCAGAAAAATAAGTGCGGCGGTATGCGCATTGTTACTTGGAATGTTGTTTGCATATGTGCTGCAAAATCAAATGGTATTTGATTCGATTGTGTCGTATGTCATGTTCTTCGCGGTCATTGGAATTCTTGCAGGTTTTGCATATCCCACAGATGATTTTCATGTTAAGAAAGAAATTTCAGCATGGGAATATATTATTGGCATAACAACCGTGTGTGTCCTTATTCCGGCATGGATTTGTTTGGCGTATTTACCGGCACACAAAGCCATCGAGATGCAAGACATCGCAAATGAAACAAGTGATGTGCGCGTAAATAATTATGACCACCTGTTTCATTCTGCTGGTGCAACAGTATTTACAACAGATCCGGAATTTTACACACGTACGCTTGCGGCGTCATATAATTCACAGAGACAATATTTCTTGGACCATCCGGAATCACGCACGATTGCATCAGCTGAAATCGAAGAACTTCTCAGTAATATGAACTCGATTCAAAGTGTCGAACAAAATGATTACAAATTTTTCCTCTCAGCACTGCAACTTGTGAATCTTGATATGTTTTTGAAACAATCGGGAGCACCGGATGATTTTGCTCGTGCAAAAACATATTTTGATCATGCGGTTGCACTGTCACCAAGTAATGCGCAGATTTATTTAGCGTATGCTGAAACGATGATCGATGCACACAATATTGATACTGCTCGGGACTTGGTACACAAATCTCTTGATTTAAATGCAAAAAATTTCGAAGTGTGGCTCGACTTGTATACTCTTGAAAAACAATATGGAACACCACAGGCTGCACAGGTCGCCAAAGATCAGATGGAAACGTATCCGGAGTACACCGCATCGTAAGGTGTTATGTTGCGTTTGCAAAGAGGCTTCCTATGATGATAGCTTCAACAAATCGAGCGATAACAATTCCGATAACAACACCAAGTGCTCCGAATGAAAATCCTAAAATTGCCATCAGAATAATACGAAGCGTAGGAGATACGAACTCATTAATAGTGAGGGCGTATTTTTTATTCCACGCAACAAAACTGGTTTTCAAAAGAATAAATGGAGTAGTGAGAAGTGTGAGGAGTAGAATACGGAACAAGTGAACAGACTCCGGAAATTTTCTGAACAAAATATGAAACACAATGGGTGCAAGGAACCATCCGATTGCAATAACAGGAATCATGATTCCAATAAGAAGAAACGTTCTTCGCCAAAGCTTTTTCTTATTTTCGCTTGTGGGTTGTTGCTCTGAAAGGTTAGGTAGTGACAACATATCAATAGGGATGAGTTGTTCTAATTTTGCCATTGGGGTAAATGCAAATGTGTAAATAGCTGCAGCTACGGGTCCTGTCGCTGCAAAGACAATAATAGTATCGATATTAAATGCCACAATTCGAGGAATCCCAATGAGTGTTAGATGAAGCCCCATTTTTTCTGATTCATGATCGCGAAGATTATTTGCAGGTTTTGCAATCGTATATACAAGT
>CAIQMU010000109.1 GCA_903873095.1 uncultured bacterium | reverse complement strand
GTTAAATAAAAAGTAATGAAAATCTAAATTTTTGATAAACAATGATTTGCGAGGTTTGGGTGACTTGATATAATTTAGGTCATGAAGAAGAAGCATTCTTATAATAAAAATATGGTCGTTACAGTCGAAGTCCTAGAAGAAATTCTTGAGCAAAAACTCGACGAACGATTTTCTGAACAAGATGAGGGGAATTCTCGTATGTTTATGCTGATGATCGAAAAACTCGACATGGTGTTATTTGGTATGGATCAGTATCGACAAGAAACTCAAGCCTTGTCACAAAGTATCATAAAAAATGAACGGAAGGTCGAGGATTTGGATATGAGGGTTTTGAAATTAGAGGTTGTAAAATAGATATTACTATATGAATGAAAAAAATTACAATGAAAATACAGTGGTTACTGCAGGGATCTTAAAAGAGGCTCTCGTTGAGGTAATAACAAAACCCATCCAAGATTTGAAGGGTGATATAAATGCGATTAATAGTGATATTAACTCAATTTCAAGTAATTTAAAATTACTCAGAGAAGAATTTAATGCGCATGTTGAAATGACTTCACGAATTACGGAAATAACTATGAATGAATTTTCTACAAATCGAAAATTAATTGAGCATTTAGATCAACAGGTTGTTCGAGCAAGAGAAGATTTAAATATGTATCGACAAGAAGTTCGAGCGAGCTCGCGAACTATTCTACGAAATGAACGAAATATTGAGGATTTGGATGGAAGAGCTTTGAAATTGGAGATGGTGAAATAAAAAAACGCAGGTGGTTGCCTACGTTTTAGAATCCGAAATTAGTTTTCTAGTTTTTCTTGTTCTTCACACCAGTCGTTAAATTCTTTTGATGTACGAATCCAGAAATCACCAACTTCCTCGGTTCCTTCCTCGTTGAATTTTTTCCAATCGATAAAGGGTTTTCCTTTTGTAAAATAAAACCAATTTTGTAATTGATGGAGGTATTTTATATGAGGAGGTATTTCTTCCAGAATTTTCAGATTAATACCAAGATCAACAAGGAGTTTGTGGTATCTGAGAGTAACAGGGAGAATGGATTCTTCCACTATACCTTCACCCTCCCAGCTACCATGATCGTTCGGGTCAAAATTCGGATCACCTTCATCTGTAATTTCAGGTGAGTAAGGAACATCAACATCAACGCCTTCACTTTTTACAGAGGCAATCGGTAAAATAAGTGCACAATACTGGGGATGCCCGATCATGAGGCCGACCTTGACGATATTTTTTCTTATTACCTCATCGAGCATGTTGATCTTGAGATCAGTTTCTCTATCTTCGAAATAAATTCTTTCAGTTGGCATATTTTTTTATATTTAATTATGTAATTGATTTTAATTTCAAATTATCACCCAACTGTCTCCTTGTCAAGTAGTCCAAAATCTGCTACAGTACACCTTGCCACACCAAGCAATCGCGCATGTCTAGAAATGGATATGGGAGGAAAGTCCGAGCACTCACTGATTTAATTCAGAAGGGTAGCGGGTAACGCCCGTCGTTAGTAATAATAGAGGTGCGAGCAGTGACGCCAATGTCGAAAGACTAGGGTTCCTATTTATAGGAATAAGTCTGCAGTAATGCAGAAGTGAAACGGCAAAATCCTTACTTGTGTGCAAGGCCGTGTCCCACGTCGCCCTTTGGGCTATGCGGGAAGTGCCGCTTGATTCCTTTAGTAATAAAGAGAACAGATAAATGATTGCTCGTCCCGCGAAGCGTAAGCGAAGTGGGGCTGACAAAACTCGGCTTACGGTGTGACATCAAAATCATAGAAATCTCCGAAAGGGGATTTTTGTGTTTTTCTTGATATCTGCTAGAGTAAAGAAAAATGTACCATGGCAACAGTAACAAAAGTCGGATTGATGAGTGTCCGTGAAATCATTACATTACTCTGTGATCATGGAGAAAATATAAGAGATTCACGAGAAACGCTCACAGCCCAAATGGCATCAGAAACAATATCTATCAAAAAAGCTTGTACAAATCTTTTCAATGCAATTAATATGTTTTTGGAAGATGAGATTTTGATGATGTATTTACGAACTGCCCTTGATGCGACTTATAACAAAAATGGGGTAGTGATAGATCAATCAACAGTTCGTCATAATCTTGTACAAAGTTTTTACAAAGACCTCGAGTTTATCTCGGGAAAAGATTTAGATAAGGCTATTCATTTTTGGATACTTGGCAATCGCGTAGATTCTTTTATTTCCAAGGGTTCAAATTTTAACAAAATCATCCAACTTCTAAAATCGTATTATGCGAAAGATTTAAAAGAAGTGATTGTTTGCGAGTTCATCACGTTTATGGAACCATCAGAACCAATGGATGGAGAAGATCCATATACTGATTCTTCTAAAAATCCAAAGCCTTGGTCATCATCATGGTGACACGCTCTACATCTGTAGGGCTTTTTTATTCACACAAACCCCTTGACTTTTACACCCCATCATGCTAAGCTTCTTATGTGAGTGATTGACTTCAATAACGAAATCTTCACTGAATTCAACAAACGTTCTACACAAGGCGCGACGCAAGTCGTGTTTTGTGTTGGTTCGAAATCCTCCCCTTGATAAGGGGAGGTGCCCGCAGGGCGGAGGGGTGGTTATGTTGACAATAAATTAAATATCCATATACTTGTTACACGAATCTCTGATGCATTTAGTTGGTCAGCGGTTCGCACTCACATAGAACGTTTGTATTGGAGCCAGCACCCGCTGACCAACCAAGTGCGACAGCATGTACAAGCCGTGAGAAAACAAAAAACTCCCGACCCTGCGTAGCTTTATGCGAAGCAGG
>CAIQMU010000108.1 GCA_903873095.1 uncultured bacterium | reverse complement strand
GTTAATTCGAATCCTCCTTTTCTTGCTTCGATCAAACTGAAAAAGATCCTGCGACTCATGAAAAAATTGAAAAACGATTGCATATGGTCAGGTCTCTGATCCATTCAAATCAGCGACCAGAATGGATGTTCTTGATTGCGATTCCTATTATTCCTCCTCAGCTTCGTCCGATGGTGGCTCTTGAAGGTGGACGACATGCAACATCAGACGTAAACGACTTGTACCGACGTGTAATCAACCGAAACAATCGATTGAAAAAACTCAAGGAAATCGGAGCACCGGATGTTATTTTGCGAAACGAAAAACGAATCTTGCAAGAAGCAGTTGACTCACTTATCGATAACACAATTCGAAAACACTCAGGATCTGTTGCGATGTCACAGGCCCAGCGACGACAATTGAAATCACTTGCTGATGCTATCAAAGGAAAGCAGGGACTTCTTCGTCAGAATCTTCTCGGAAAACGAGTAGACTATTCAGGACGTTCAGTAATTGTTGTTGGTCCTAACTTGAAACTTAATCAGTGCGGACTTCCAAAGTTCATGGCGCTCGAACTCTTCCGACCTTTCGTAATATCAAAAATTCTCAAACGAGAACTTGCCTATAACATTCGTGGAGCAGGAAAACTAATTGAAGATGGTGCGCCAGAGGTTTGGGAAATTCTCGAAGAGGTGATTCAAGGGAAATACGTACTTTTGAACCGTGCCCCTACGCTTCACCGTTTGTCTATCCAGGCTTTCAATCCTGTGCTTATCGAAGGTAAGGCTATTCAAGTTCACCCAATGGTATGTAACGCGTTTAACGCGGACTTCGACGGAGACCAGATGGCGGTACATGTACCACTTTCAGAGGAGGCTCAGATTGAGGCGCGTGAACTTGTTGCGTCAAATAAAAACTTGCTCAAACCGCAAGACGGAAAACCTATTACTCAACCATCACAGGATCTTGTTCTTGGGTGTTATTGGGTGACAAAAATGATTCCTGGTGCACGCGGTGAAGGAAAAATGTTTTCAAGTCCGGCCGAAGCGGTTGCGGCTTATGACAATAATGTTGTTGATGTGCGTGCAAAAATTTACGTTCTTCCAGATGAAACAGGTCGTTACACAGCAATGGGTGGAAAAGCTTTTGAAACAACAGTGGGACGCATCATGTTCAACCATGTTCTGCCTGACGATTATGAATTCGTAAACATTGAAGTTACGAAAAAAATCACGGGACAAGTTGTTGATACAGCAATCAATAAATATGGATTTGATGCAACACCTGCGATCTTGGATGCGATTAAACTGTTCGGTCAAAAATTCTCGACAAAATCAGGAATTACGATCGGAATGGATGATGCAAAAGTTCCAGAAGAAAAGAAAGAAATTATTGCCGAAGGACGAAAACAAGAAGCAGTCATCATTGATCAGTTCATGGACGGACTTATTTCAGATGATGAGCGATATAATAAATTGATTGAACTTTGGGAGGGTGTCATGCGAAAAGTTCAGAAAGTTATTGATAAACATATGCATGAATCTGATTCAATGCATGATCAGATCGTATCAGGTGCTCGAGGAAACTTGTCATCACTTACTCAGATGGCTGGAATGAAAGGAGTTATCGTAAACACAACTGGACGACCAATCGACTTCCCAATTATTTCATCATACAAGGAGGGTCTTTCTCCGATTGAATACTTCATCACGAACCACGGTTCTCGAAAGGGACTTACGGACACGGCTCTTAACACGGCGCTTGCGGGTTACATGACTCGAAAACTTGCCGTGGTAGGACAGGATGTTGTGGTAAACGAAGATGATTGCGAAACAAAGAAGGGTCTCAAGATGCGTGAAGAAAACATCGATGGAATGGTTCGACCTGTTTCAACAAACATTGTCGGTCGTGTTGTTGCAGAAACAATCAAGGATGCCGAAGGCGCTGTTATGTTCAAACGAGGTCATTTGATTTCACGTGCTGACGGGAAAGTAATTGATAACGCAGGTGTTAAAGAAGTGATTGTTCGATCACCACTTACCTGTGAGACAGTAAACGGAATTTGCCGACAGTGTTACGGACTTGATCTTGGACGAAACAACATGGTGAAACTCGGTGAAGCGGTTGGAATCATTGCCGGTCAGGCGATTGGAGAACCGGGAACACAGCTTACACTTCGAACAATGCACGGAGGAGGATTGGTTGGAAACGATATTACCGCCGGACTTCCTCGTGTATCAGAACTCTTTGAATGTACAGCAATTAAAATTCCAGCAGTTCTTGCAGATACGGATGGAGAAGTTGTTGAAATCAAACACGACGGAGTTCAAAAAACAATTGTTGTTCTTTCAGATATTTCAAAAGCTGATAACAAGTCACATGAATATCCGGTTGATCCACGACGAAGTGTTGTTGTGAAAATTGGAAACCGAGTTAAAAAGGGTGATCTTATGACTGACGGTGCGGCTGATTCAAAGGAACTTTTCAAAGTTGCAGGATTTGATCGAACACAGGATTATATTATTGCTGAAATTAACAAGGTGTATGAACTTCATGCTACGCCGATTGCGCGTAAGCACTTGGAAATTATTATTCGACAGATGTTTGGTCGCGTTGGAATCAAGAAGGCAAATGATTCGAAATTTACAACAGGTCAGATTGTTGAACGAGGTGAATATGTTACTGAAAACCGAAAGGTTGAAGCGGCAGGAAAAATTCTTGCCGAAGGTGTTGATTTGCTCCGAGGTATTTCAGAAGTTTCGCTTACTGCGAAATCATGGATGTCAGCGGCAGCCTTCCAGCGTGTGACGCGAGTACTCGTAAACAACGCGATTGAAGCGGGAACGGATGAACTTCGAGGACTTATGGAGAACGTGATGATTGGAGGTTTGATTCCTGCGGGAACAGGATTCTCTGATGAATTCGTTCCGGCACTCAAAGACGTCCCACCGCAAGAAAAAGCAGTTGTTCACGAACCACGATCATAATTTATTCTTATGGAAGAATTCAAGATAAAAAATAATCACGAGCAAGTTCTTTCTGAAATGCAGAAAAATATTCAGGAAGTTTTTGCGATGAATCCGGAACTTGAAAAGATCGGATCGAAAGAGGATTATGAAAAATATCTTGAAACTGTTTTTCCTGAAAGTAAGTTCAAAGATATCGTCTATCACGGAACAGGAACTTCTCTTTTTGGAGAAACAGGAAAAGGTTTCCAAAAAAAGATGTGGGATGTTACTTACTTTACTAAGGATTATCAGTATGCCAATAAGTTTGCTAAAAGAAGCGGCATTAATTTTGGAACTGAAGGTGTTCTCTATCCTACTGTCTTGAATATTACAAGCCCAATAAAGCTTGAGACAGTTGCTAGCTGGCATATTGAAAAGGTTATTGATAAGTTGCAAAGCGGCGAAAATGATTCCGTGATCGGAACGGAGCAAGGAGATGATGTTGAAAGTATTGGTGTTTACTCACCAGAACAAATTCACATCCTCGGCTCAAAATTCGACTTGGAAAAGTTC
>CAIQMU010000107.1 GCA_903873095.1 uncultured bacterium | reverse complement strand
TGAACGCAGTCCATCCGGGAGAGGTTTTTTTCTTGTCGCTGAAGTAAGGGTTATTGGTTGCCATATTTAATTTTTATATACTATAATAACAAAACATAATAAAGTCAAGTCTTGGCACTAAATAAAAATGCGCACAAAGGCGCATGAACTTGTTTTAGAGATTATGATTTTTTAACGACAGCCACCCCTAAAACAAGAATAATGATCGGAAGAGTTGGAATCTTAACTGCAAGTGGTGAAATTTGCCACAATAGGAACAGTAAATTGTTGTCGATATTCTTTTTAATTCTCTGCATTGCAAAATTATTTTTTTACACTATAATAATAAAACAAGATAAAGTCAAGTATGAAACACCTCGGCATCGATTACGGAACAAAACGAATAGGCCTCGCGATTTCTGATGAATCAGGAAGTTTTGCATTTCCTAAAAAAATTCTCGAAAACACGAAAGAAAGTATTGCGCAGTTACTTGAAATAATTTCTGCAGAACATATTGAAAAAATTATTATTGGAAACTCACTTGATAAAACAGGCGTGCGGAATGCGCTGATGGATGATGTGGATGCATTTGCAGAAGAACTTCAAAAATTATCTGGAATTCCAGTTGAGATGCAAGACGAACGATTTTCATCAGTGTTTGCAAAATCGATGGATTTTGAGAAGGGGAATTTTAATATTGCGAACTTAAAAAACAAAAACGTGTCACCTGATCGCATTGACGATCGCGCAGCTGCGATTATGTTGCAGCGGTATTTGGATAAAAATTAATACCCCCTCGCCCTACGGGCACTCCCCCTAAAAGGGGGAGACATGTTTTCTAAACTATTTTTAAGATTTTAACTTTCAGTTACATAACCACGTGCAGTAATGCGGAGCTGTCCCCTCCTTTTAGGAGGGGTGCCCGTAGGGCGGGGTGGTACTGGCTGTGCTATACTTGCACCATATGGAATACGTAACCTACGAAGAATTTAAAAAGATGGACATCCGAATCGGAACAATCCGAGAAATCGAACCAGTCGAGGGGACTGACAAGTTATTGCGTTGCCAGATTGATTTTGGAATTAAAAAACAAGTTGTGGATGCTGTTCCAGAAACAGATTCAGTATTAACTGAAGAAGAACTTGCAAAACTCGATGCGGTAGCATCACAAGAATCAGAACGCGACATTCGCCAAATCATTTCAGGAATTCGTGAATTTTTTCCTGATTATGAAACGTTGATTGGAAAACAAGTTCTCTATATCGTGAACTTGGAACCACGTCAGATCAAGGGTCATACATCAAACGGAATGCTTATGGCGGTAGACGGCATGAACGGCCAGCCGGTATTCTTGGTTCCTGATGAGCCAGTAGAACCGGGGAGTAAGGTGAGATAAAAATAAAAAACTCCACCCTTCTTCGCTAAAGCTACGCAGGGCAAGCGGAGTTTTTTTGTTCGGTTCCCCCTACTTTTGGAGGAGGGGGTTAGGGGGTGGTGGTTATTTTCTCTCCTTCAAAATATTCCAAATAATCGGTACAAACGACAGAATGAAGATTACAAGAATGATAGGTAGGATGTAATGATCAATATTAGGAACAGAGTTTCCAAGTCCAAAACCGAGGAGGGTCATGAGGGTAACCCATATAATTCCACCAAACGCATTCCATTTCAAAAATGTTTTGTAATCCATCTGTGATGTGCCTGCAAGAATCGGTGCGAATGTGCGAACGATGGGAACAAATCGTGCAAGGAGAATTGTTTTTGCGCCGTGTTTCTTGTAGAATTCTTGGCTTTTAATGAGATTTTTTTTGTTGAAAAACCAAGAATCTTCACGTTTAAATAATCGTGCACCGGTGATCTTGCCAAAATAATATCCGAATGAATCACCAAGAAGTGCGCCAAGTATTCCAAGCAGCATAACAAGATAGATCGAGAAAAAATGCGTTGCGCACAAAAGTCCTGCTGTAAACAGTAATGTGTCGCCCGGCAGAAAAAATCCAACAAGAAGACCCGATTCTGCAAAAATAATTCCGAATAATCCTAGGTAACCTACCGTTTGTAATAATATTATTAGATTAATATGAAACATGATTAGAGTTTAGCATAATCTATACCCCTTCGCCCTGCGGGCACTCCCCCTAAAAGGGGGAGACAGGCTTCGTTCAGATTTTAATATAAACATTAAACGAAGTTTGGCTCCCCTTTTAGGGGAGGTGCCGAGGCTCTGCGAGGCGGAGGGGTACATAATGTGTTATAATAATTGCATATGTTTTCGCTATTTCATAAAAAACCAAAACAATCAAATGCATTTTCATTCAGCGAGGAATGTGTACGATTTATTTCGCTTGAAAGGACAGATCAAGGTGTTTCGGTTAATCATCACACAACACTGCAAATGCAGGGAATCGTTGATATTGATGGAATTATTTTAGATGATGCAAAATTTGTTGAACGCATTCGCGAATTTTCAAAAACATACAAAGTCACAACCGCAACGATTGTTGTTCCTGATTGTGTTGCTATTTTCTTTCATACTCATGTTGCAAAGATGCCACCAAAAGAAATGGATGATGTCATCACAGATCATTTAAAAACATACTGCGAATCACATGACCTACTTGCGCTCGGTGAATATGTTTGTGAATACGACATTATCAATGAAACCTCATCGGGTTATGATATTCACGTAACCCTTGCTCCAAAATCAATTGTGTTACACATTGCGCGATTATTTAAACAAGCCGGTGTTGATGCGCCAAATGCAGAAACAGCCCATCATGCTGTTTCAAAAACATGTTTGGCATTACCAAACGGACTTGGGTATGTTGCGATTTCTGTTGGAAATAAAAAAACAACCGTATCACTTATTCATGGTGAACACTTGGTTTCACATGATATTGTTGATGTCGGCATTGAATCAATTGCGCATGCGATTATTCATCGATTACATATTTCGCATGACGAGGCGATGCGTATTATTGCGCGTCATGGTGTAATGCTCAGCCATCCTGACAAAACTGTATTGTCTGATATTCATCAAGTTCTCGCACCTATCATTCGGAGTGTCGACAAGCAAATTATTTTGAATCTTGAAAAGCAATACAAATTATTTGGTGAACGATTTGCGATTCAAAAAGTTGTTGTGTATGGTGTAGGACTTTCGGTAAAGGGGATGGTTGATTATTTAGGCCAAGGGACAAGGTTTCCGGCAGTTGCTCTTGATGTTTGGGCTGATTCGGGTACAAAACATGTGTCGATTATGAAATTACCTGCAAGTGATGTGCCTGTATATGCTGAAGCATTATCTGCTGCGATTGGGTATCTGGCTAAATAATTTCTTGGTGCGCGCACTGCGAATCAAAAAACCATTCCGTAGGGAATGGTTTTTATGAAGTAGTGCTCCCACCAAGAATCGAACTTGGATCAAGAGCTTAGAAGTCTCCTGTTTTATCCATTAAACTATGGGAGCTTGGTTTTCCCAAACGAATTGAATTGTACATAAGTTTTTCTTCTGTGGCAATTAGCACATCTTATCTCACATTTTTCAATTTCTTTCAAAAGTGAATTCCAGGAATAGTGTCCGGAAAGCATTTTAGAAATGGGTTTAAATTTTTCTTTAGGGTTTTTATGGTCAAAATCGAGAACAATTGGATCTTTTTCTCCACAATCAATGCAAGATTTATCTTGCAGGTAGCTGAGAAGTTTTTCCCTAATACCTACACGATATTTCTTTTGTGCTTTATAGAGATCAGCTCTTAGTTTATAAGGCATATCTAAGGATTATATCATACAGTTCTAACCCAGCAATCTTTGCATTTAGTAGTAAACTGTGCTACAGTTTTCCGTACCAATACATGCGGGCTTAGCTCAGTTGGTAGAGCAACTCATTTACACTGAGAAGGTCGGGGGTTCAAGTCCCTCAGCCCGCACAGGAGTGAACAAACAAAAAATCTCCTTGAAAAAGGAGGTTTTTTGTTTGTAATATTTTATCGGCCAGTTGCCATACTGTTTCGGTCTTCGTTGATTTCACGGAGTTCGTCACCCTTGGGTGCTTCTGATTCTTCCATGAGTACTCCACCTACTTCAGTCATGACGTGATCACCGGCGTTTGCTCGAGAAAGAGCCTCTGCTCGTTTCTGAGCAAACTGTTCTTCTGTAAGATCAGGATTTAGTTCTTTGGCCTTATTAAATAATGAGTTTTCGATTGACATATAGTTGGGGATTAATTACTTGACATTTCTATTAACAAGTGATATTATACTACAAACCAAATAAAAAAGTCAACTATGCACAATTTAATCAGGCTTCATGGCCGGATTGATCGGGCCATGTATGAATCATTTAAAAAACGCTTCGAAGCTATTCCAGAGGGTGAGTATGTTTATTTACATATTAATTCCACTGGTGGATACCTTGATATTGCATGGGAAATTGAGAAACTAATTATTCGTCGACAAAATGAATTAAAAATAGTTGGAATTGGATATAAAAATGTTCATTCCGCAGCAATTCATATTTTGTTAGCGTGTACTTTTAGAATCGGTTACTCAAATGTAAAATATCTTATGCATTTACCGAAAAGTGATGGATCTGAACTTGGTGATAGAGTTGTTCTCAAGATGCAAAATGAAGAAATAGATTATTTTGCGAGAATGCTTAGAAAATCAAAAACTCTTATCTATCAACTTATGCAACAAGAGATTTATCTCACTGCATATCAAGCAGAAATGCTTGGTATCTTAAACTTCAAGTTTGAAAAAGTTTCTAAATTTAGTTAACCCTCATCGATCGATGAGGGTTTCTTTTTTATTGTAAATAAGTATGATGAATACACATGAACATCCCCATCCTCCTCGAAACTAAAGACTTTGTCGTTATTAACAAACCCGCAGGGCTTATTGTGCATGCCGATGGACGCCATCCAGAACCAAGTGTTGCTGAATGGTTTCTTGCCAACTATCCAGACTCTGCAGACGTTGGTGAAAAAATGACGATTGAACACGGTGGGGAAACCATCGATATTTTGCGTGCAGGAATCGTGCATCGCATTGACCGAGAAACATCAGGGGTTTTGGTGATTGCAAAAACACAAGAATCATTTGAGAACTTGAAAGAACAATTTAAAGAACATACGATCAAGAAAAAATACGCAGCGATCGTATTTGGATGGATGCGTGACGAACGAGGGATCATTGATAAACCAATCGGACGATCAGGATCAAATATTCGCGCATGGGCTGTTGAATCACGAGCACGCGGATTACTGCGTCCTGCGATTACTCGATTTTCTGTTCAGAAAAAATTTATTGTTCGAGATGAGAAGTATACCTACGTAGACTTGTTTCCAGAAACAGGACGAACACATCAACTGCGTGTGCACCTTGCCGCATTCGGATATCCAATTGTTTGTGACCCGATTTATGCAGGTAACAAGAAATCTGATTTGCCGATTCATCGAACGGCACTGCATGCTGAGAAAATTACATTCAATGATTTGGAAGGAAATCTTGTCGAGGTAAAAGCCCCGATTCCGGAGGATATGAAAAGTATTTTGGATAGTGCCAAGTAAACCTCACCCAATTTGCTACGCAAATTACGCTCTGCCTTCCAGGAGGAGGAGGGGTGCTTCGATGGATTTTATTTATAAATATTTTTATAAATTTCAAAATCATTTACAAGCGAATTTTCTGAATCGTTTGGAATTTCATCAAGCGTGACCCATTTATATTCGACGTGTTCGGTCGGATTGAGTTTCAGGTTTGAAAAATCATCAACCATTACCTCAAAAAGAATTTTTATCCAAGGTTCATTGTTTGCGACAAGAGTCTCTGTATTCAAAATTCGTAAAATCTTCGCGTCAAGATTTGTTTCTTCTTTTATTTCGCGAACGATTCCTTGTTCATTTGTCTCATCCTCTTCCAATTTTCCCCGGGAAGTTCCCAAAAGGAAAACCCATGTTCATTAGTGGCTTGTTTCAAAATCAAGAACTTGTCTCCTTGGCGAACAATTGCCTTTAATGCAGTCTTTGTCATCTCGTAATTATATTTGAACTATACCAAGAAAACGACTTGCCAAAAATATCTATATATGCTAAGGTAGTCCGGTTAATCATTATATCCCTTGAGCCGTACACGATCTTCGCGATTACGTACGGAGTCAGGAACCCTAACTATGGCATCATTAATTACACGACAATTTATTGCAAAAGATGTTGCAAATCGAAAAGATTTGGACATCCGAACAGGAGATACGATTCGCGTCTCGGTTAAAATCGAGGAAAAAGGCAAAATCCGCATCCAGATGTTCGAAGGTCTCGTTATCGCGCGCAAGCACGGAACAGAAGCCGGAGGAACATTCACCGTTCGAAAAGTTTCTCACGGTGTCGGAGTAGAGCGAATTTTCCCACTCTACTCTCCATCAATCGAGAAGATCGAAGTCATCCGCCGAACACGCGTACGACGATCAAAACTTTACTTCATCCGAGAAAAAGTAACACGAGATATTCGCCGAAAGATGCGAAATTTCGTAGGATTCTTCTCATCAAGTGAAGATTTGGCAAAACCAGAAGACATGATGGACGAAGTTCCAGCAGAAGAATCTGACTCAGCTGAATAAGAAAAAAGAAATCCTCACATTTTGTGAGGATTTCTTTTTTCTTTATCAAAACTTTACCTCGATGTTTTATAATTAAGGAGTGAAAAAACATAACTCAAAACAAAAAAATACTATCTCAACAGAGTGGTCACCCGAATTTGCATATGCAATCGGGTTATTAGTTTCAGATGGATGCTTATCAAACAATGGGCGTCATATTGATTTTACAAGTAAAGATTTGGAACAAGTAGAACATTTCAAAAAATGTCTAGGTTTATCAGTAAAAATTGGCACTAAAAGTCGAGGATACTCAAACGACAGATATTACCGAATTCAATTTGGAAATGTAATTTTTTACAAATTTCTTGAATCCATTGGACTTACTTCTGCGAAATCAAAAACGATAGGTACTATTACTGTTCCAGATGAATATTTCTGGGATTATTTGCGAGGATATTTTGATGGGGACGGTTCATTTTATTCTTATTGGGATAAGCGGTGGAAATCAAGTCACATGTTTTACGTTTCTTTTGCATGTGCAAGTCTGGCACATGTTAATTGGTTGTGTGAAAATCTGATTAGGATGGCTGGTGTAATAGGTCATGTTGATAGTTCACACGAAGGCAAAATGTTTCAATTAAGATACGCCAAGAAGGAAGCACTGGAAATTATCTCGAAAATGTATTATGATACGGGCGTCATTTGCTTGTCGCGAAAATTTATAAAGATCCAAGCTATTTTGGAAACGGAAAAGAAACAGCAGGCAAAATATTGACAAATTAGCCCAGGTGGGGAAATTGGTAGACCCATTACCTTGAGGTGGTAACGCCGTGAGGCATGCTGGTTCAAGTCCAGTCCTGGGCACAAAACAAAAATACTCGATTCGTCGAGTATTTTTGTTTTGTGATAACATTATTCCATGAACAAAACAGCAACATTTGCCGGAGGATGTTTTTGGTGCGTGGAACATGACCTGAAAGCATTACCAGGAGTTATTCATGCCGAGTCAGGTTACGCTGGCGGTGAAAAACCGAATCCAACCTATCATGACCATGATGGATATCGTGAAGCAGTGCAGGTAACCTATGATCCAAGTATTACAAATTTCAAAAAACTTGCGCAGTTTTTCTTGGACCATATTGATCCAACCGATGCAGGTGGGCAATTTTATGATCGAGGCGAAGCCTACAAAACAGCGATTTATTTTTCTGATGAAATGGAAAAGGGAATTGCTGAATCCTTGATTAAAGAACTCGGTGACAGTGGAATTTTTCCAGGTGAGACAATTGCTGTACAAATATTTCCCTTTAAAAATTTTTATAAAGCAGAAGAGTATCATCAAGATTACGCCGAGAAAAATCCTGCACATTATGAATCATATGCAAAAGGTTCCGGTCGCGTCACCTTTGTTGCGAATACTTGCAATATTCGTGATTTAAAACATATTGCATGGAAAGATTGATGATTTTATTTTTTCGTGATATGTTTTATTTGATGAAATATCTGCTCTTTACATCGACCAGTCAGGGACGAGTGATCGACTCGTCTTGTACGAATTGCCGCCTGACTTTCGGAATGGCCGATTATCAAACAAGTTGCCCTGCATTGCAGAACGTTAACAGAGGATAAAGGGACTAGCGCCTCGACCTTGTTTGAATAGAAAAAAGATCCAAGTTGAAATACTTGAAAAGGGAACAGACCATTGTTCCCTTTTGTGTTAGAATGAATTTATGGATCTCAAAGACAAAACATGTATTCCTTGCGAGGATAAAAATATGAAGCCAATGACGCATGACGAAGCAGTTGCTTACTTGGCACAAGTTTCAGAGTGGTCATTATCAAGCGATGGGAAAGAGATCATGCGAACGTGGATGTTTCCTGATTTTGCCCAAGCAATGATTTTCGTAAACAGTGTCGCTGACATTGCCGAGGAACAAGGCCACCATCCAGATATTTATATTTGGTATAACAAAGTCGAGCTTAAACTGTCGACACATTCGATCAAGGGGCTCTCGGAAAACGACTTCATTGTCGCTGCAAAAATAGATGAACTCTAAAAAGGTTGATTTTATAGCCTTTTTTTGATATAACTTAAATTCCTCGCGTTGGTTTGAAATAATAATTTCATGCCAACCGAGGCTCTATGGTGGCTATGGTGTAACGGTTAACACTCAGGTTTGTGGTACCTGCAATCTGGGTTCGATTCCCAGTAGCCACCCCTAGCAGGACTTATTATAACCGATTGATCCGTTGTAATAGTTTCCTCTGCAAAGGCTCGATTCTTTATTGGATCGGGCTTTTGCATTTCACTCCACATCAATGCGCCGGTTGCTTCAAGTCCGAGGACGATGAGCGATTTCTTTGCTTCGACGATTTGTTTTTGATAATTTATAAAAAACTGGGAAATTTGTTGAGGTCGGGCTTGTATTTCTTCAAAACAGTGAAAAAGGTGTTTTATTCGAACTTTTTCACGATTATCTTGACAAAATAGTGAAAATTCCTATAATGTAGGGTATATGGCAAAAACAGCGGCAGTATTCAATAAAATCAATTCTCTCAGGGGGAGGTATTACAAGGCTTCTATAGGCAAGGAGTCGCTTATTAAGCTTATCGGCGAAGCGGAAATTGCTGATCAGGTGTACAACTCAAACGCTATCGAAAACAGCACACTTTCCTTAGAAGAAACCGAAAAGATTCTGCTTCAGATCGATTTGGACCGATACATTTCAGAGCGAGAAATATTCGAGGCAAAAAATCTTGCTCGGGTGGTGTCGTACATCGATAAAAAAGCAAAGGAGCAAGAACTCGGTCCCGAGGTTATCTTGTCGCTCCATAAAATGCTGATGTCTAATATCCGGGATGATATTGCCGGAAGGTTCCGCGAAGGAAACGAGTTTGTGCGTGTCGGAAGCCACATTGCTCCGTCGCCCCAAGAAATTAATCCGAGCCTGAGCCAAATGTTTTCAGAGTACAACGCGGCGAGTCATGAAAATATCATCAAGCGCATCGCAAGGCTGCATCTTTCGTTTGAACATCTTCACCCATTTAATGACGGCAACGGTCGCATTGGACGAGTCATCAATAATTATCTTTTAATCCGGGAAGGGTTTGTGCCGATCAATATCAAATTCATCGATCGAAAAAAATACTACGATGCGTTCAAGGAATTTGATGAGAAAGGTGCGACTGGCATCATGGAAGAAATCGTCGGCAAGGCGCTTACGAACAGTTATCACAAACGTCTTGCTTATTTGGAAGGGAAAAAGATCGTGACGCTCTCAGAATACGCAAAGAGTCAGAAACTGTCGCACTCGAACCTTATCAATAAAGCGAGTCGGCAGACAATTGAAGCCTTTTTGGAAAAAGGCGTTTGGAAGATTGCGGACGAACTCTAGTGGCTCGATGAATCTTGACTTGAAGCGGTTCGTTTTCAAAAGAATGTCTGATACAATGAAACTATTATTTCTAGCGTTCTTTAATCATATTTCATGAAAAAACTTATCACTTTTATCACGAGAATCACCGCGACGTTATCGATCGCGGGAGTTTTTTTACATATCTAAAATACATGTGCTACAATTATATATGCAAACTTATTAGTTAGTATGAGACAGAAATCTCATTGTTGTTATCTTTATTTTTATATGAAAAAATTTTTTATCAATTTTCTCACAGTGACCATTCTTGTGCTTTCCGCTACCTTTTATTTCGGTGGTGTAACTATTGCACACGCACAGGTTTCAGGAGGGAATGTTGGTTGTCATTCAACTGATGATTGTGTTGCAGGTACTGTAGGTGCTAGTTATGATGTTTCATTCACAACAGATGATTCGTCTCCAGCAAGCACTATCGAAGTATATTTCCCCCATGCGTATTATATGAATGATAGGAATGGAGACGTCCCACTTTCTCCTGATCATACCATAATGGTTAATGGGGTACCTGTCAGTGTCTCGTCAGTGTCAGCGAATCCAAGCGGTGTAATTGTTAATTTGGCAACGCCGACTGATTTATCAACAGGTACGGTTACATTTACGATTGCAAACAATACCTCGATAACCAACCCTTCAACTCCCGGCACGACCGACAACTTCTCAATCATAACAGATGCTGCTAATGAGACGTCTGAAAATGATATAGCAGGAGTAATAATTACACCTGTTCCGTTCACAATAACAGATGCGTCAGTTTCTGGAGTTTCTTCTGGAGACCTTGCTTCTGGTGTAAATGGCGCTCAGTACCACGTTGGAATTAACACGGCAGCATCTTTCAATTCGAACGGTAATGAAGGAAGTATCGCAGTCACGTTTCCTACAGGATACTCAATACCACAGGGTTCCATTCCGACAAGTGATATTTGTGCGCTACAGTCCTCAGATTGTGGTTATGTTTACGGAGGGGGTAACCCATCATATTCAATAACGTCGGTTTCTGGCTCGAGAAATACGATAACCGTAAACTTTGATTCAAGCCACGGAGGAAATGATACCAACTATGGTTTTTATATGCAGGCCGGGGCGGGCATACGCAACCCAAGCACTGTGGGTACTACAGAATTTTTTAAAATTGCCGCAGATGGAGGGATTCCTGCGACCGCTGGGAGCGTTACCATAACCAGTCCTGTTCCGCAGGTCACGGATGGTTCAGTGACTTGTGTTACGACAAACGATTGTGCTGCAGGAGCATTCGGAACATACGACGTTTCGTTTTTGTCGACGAACAGTTCGGCTGGGGCAGTACAGATCACCTTTCCATCGGGATACTCCCTGGGAAGCATTACACCGGCAATTACAACCGAGGCTGGCAGATCTAATTACATTACGGTGAACGGGACCGATTATCAGATCATGGGTGCAAATGCCTCGGGAAACACCCTGACCGTCTATTTCCAAAGCAATATTGATCTTACCGCGGGCACGGTATCATTCCGTTTTGGCCCTGGCAACAACATGGGCTCGCCAGGCGGTATCGCCAATCCAGTGACTTTGGGCCAAACGGGCAACTTCTCGATCACGACCGATGCGTCGGGCGAGACACCAGAATCCGATATCCCGGGAGTGACAATAACCAATCCCTTCTCGGACTTTGCAGTCTCAGGGAATTCAGCAAATGATCTGTTTTCTGGAACAGGCCCCTCAATATACAAGGTTTCTTTCACGGCTGCAGCACACATATCAAACTCGACGCTGGCAATCACCTTTCCATCGGGATACTCCTTGCCGCAAGGCTCTTTGTCGGTAAATGCGATCGACGGCTTCGGAGGTCCGCTTAACTTCAAAAACGGTCAAAGTTATGGCTACTTTTATATTTTTATTCCTGGCCGGGATTATTCGGGAATTCCGATCAACTCATTCTCGGTTTCAGGTAATACGATGACTATAAGTCTTGGGTCCGCATACTCAGAGGGTGCCAATGAACAGGTCCAGTTCTACCTGATGGACGGATCACATGGTTCCTCAAACGCCGGAATAACTAACCCGTCGACCCCTGAAACAACAGGAGACTTCTCGCTGTCATTCAACGGGGATACCCCTGTGACCGCGCCCGGCGTAACGATCACCCCAGAACCCATAGCAACGAAGTTTATGGTTAGCGATTCCAATGATGACAACGGAGGCACGATAGGCCTCCAGGCAGGACGGTCCGGTAACTTCACAATCGTGGCAACCGACGCAAATGGCAACATAGCCCCCGGCTACGACCCGACAGGTAAAACGTTTACGTTCACAGACTCGAATGGCGTGCTTCTTAGTACATATATCTCGCCAAACGGGACGGCTCCGACCATTCCCCAATCCAGTGACATCACCAGCGCAGTCACTCACGGAAATGCGTTTGTGCCGATCACCCTTACCAAAGCCGGAACTGTCGGACCGATTACGGTCTCGGATGGCACACTCTCCGGAACTTCGGACCCGGTTGATGTTGTTGCCTCTTCCAATTATAGAGAGTCTTCCTTCGCTGTCGTCCCTTCAACAACCACTCCGACTGCTGGAATACCATTTAGCATCAGTGTCACAGCATTAGACGGCTATGGAAATATATTAAACAATACTAATACCAACGGAAGTCCATTCACTGGTCTTGTGAACATTGCAACAACCGCCACAGCTCCGTATAATCTGAGTCCTGAACAGTATTTTTTTACTGATTCTGATAATGGTACAAAAACGTTTACTAACGGAGTAACACTTGATACGGCCGGAAACGGATTCTCTATTAGCGCTACTAATATTGCAAATGGCCAACTAGGTGCCACGGGCACCAGTCCGAGCATCAACGTCGAAGCAGCTCCAGTATCTTCAGGTGGCGGAGGGGGTGGGGGAGGTGGAGCTGTGTATGGAGGAGGGCCTACGGGTTCTAGTAATTCCATTACCATCAACAACGGTGCTCTTACGACTACGAGTCAAACAGTAAATCTTTCTCTATTTTCGTCTTCTGCAACAGAGGTCATGATATCAAACGATCCTAATTTTGGAGAAGCCACCTGGGAACCTTTTACTTTTACAAAGCAGTGGACTCTTTCTGATGGAAATGGAAAAAAGACAATCTATTTTAAATTTAAGGATTCATATGGATCAGAGAGTTCTACAAATACCGCAGTTATCACATTGAATCTATCAGCTGCACTTGCAGCAACAGTTAGTAATTCAGCATCAAGTGCGACCAATGTATTACCTACAACAACCATTTCGAATAGTACAGTTTTCGCTCATAACTTGAAAAAAGGAATGACTAGTCTGGATGTGGTTCTTCTTCAAAAATACTTAAGAAAGAAAGGATTTCCAGTAACCTTAGCAGGTAAAGAGACATCTTTTTTTGGAATTAAAACACAAAAGGAACTCATATTATTTCAAAAGAGTGTAGGACTTG
>CAIQMU010000106.1 GCA_903873095.1 uncultured bacterium | reverse complement strand
TGACAATTTTTTGTTCTGTTGTTCATTTCAAATTACTATTGATTGAAAATAATATCTTACACTTTGAATTCAATAACAATTTTGCAAAATTATTGATAATATTATAGTGAGAATAAAAATAGAAAGGCATACCTAGGAGTTCCCGTTCTTCAACGAAAACACTTTTTTGTTCCTGATCCTCTTTCTTTTCAATTCTTTCTTTCTCAACCTGCTCTCTGACCTTTTTAAGATCAATTGGCTGAAATTCGTTTTTATTCATGATGGTTTCATAATAACCCTTTTAAATGAAAACTTCAAATAAACTACTTCTTGTTTGTGCACCCGGTAGGAATCGGACCTACGACCGTTTGCTTAAGAGGCAACTGCTCTACCGACTGAGCTACGGGTGCAAGGTGGGTGTGAATAACCCAAATAAGCCTTAAAATACTAGCATAAATTCCCTGTTTTGGAAACAAGTCAAGTACTTGACTTTTTATTTAGAAAATGCTATAGTAGTATCAAATTCACAAATAGATTAAAAACATTCTTTAAAACAAAAAAAATACAATCATGGAAAATCTTCAAAGTATTTTCAAAGGAGGTGCTTATATTATAGGAATCCTCCTGTTGGCAAATTTATTAAATGCACTCATCCCTGGATGGAGTCCGTTTGTAACAACAGACTGGATTACACTTCTGTGGCATGGTGGAGCATCTATAGTAATAGCCGTGTTTACAGGAATCTCAACAGGACTCCTGGCACAGTTTTTCTATATGCTCGATGATAGCATCTTTGACGCTGATGAAAAAAAGAAGGCCTACGGTTATGGCTATATGGCATTCTTTATTTCTTTGGGAATACTGATGACTGCAAACCTTTTCGAGGAAGAGGTGTTTCAAAAAACAATGATAGCTCATGGTATTTTGATCCTTGTCATGCTCTTACCTGTCGGACTTCGGAGTTTATTTGGAAAGGCTATTGATCAAGGTGGCACTGCCGGTATGGGACTTCAGCAACATGCTAACCAAGCACCTCCACAGCCAGCACAACCCCAACAACAACCAGCAAATCAAAATACTAATGCTGGTGTGAAAATGCATCCATTTGCAATTGCATTTATCGCAATACTTGTTATTGCGATAGTAGTAAGTATGTTTCATCCCACTCCAATGGAACATCCTCACAAAAAAGATCATCGTGCTGAACAGACAGACGGGGGCGGTACTAGTGATAAGTCTAATCACGACGGAGATAATAAATCTTCTGATGGTAACGACCAACAGTCTAAACCTGCTCCACCTCGGTATGGTTGGGAAAATGATGAATCAAACAAACCTACTCCTAACCAAAAAATTGTCTGGGACGCGGTGACTAACCAAGACGAACAGAAAAAAATGGAGAACGAGTTCATCAACGGCGACCCTTCCTGGAAAACAAAGGACTGGGACAAGGAAACTGATGATAATGAAGATAAAAAATAATTTCATTATCAAAATCCCCAAAGCTTAACGCTTCGGGGATTTTTTATGTGCAATTTTTTAATTAGGGATCACAACCGTCGAACCAATCAGAGTTTTTACCCAACTGAGAATTCCAAATGCCGAAACCATAATAAATAGCCCGAGAAGTCCATAGACAATTTGATCACCCGCCTTACTCGTTGTCTTACCATCTTTATCAAATACTGATGTTTCCCAAATACGTCCTGCATTTTTATCACGAAGATATTCAATAATTCCCCAAATAAAATAAACAAAAGCAACCACAAAACCAGCCTTGATAAGCGGGTTTAAAATGTAGTAACTGATGCGAAAGACCAGTAATTTGACACTGATCGGACCATCCGCATATGCGATTATGGGGAAAATCCAAGAGAACATGAAATTACAATTGAACTGAAGGAATCTGGTTTGCACCTACTCCGGCTCCTACTGCACCCTGAAGACCAAGAGTGTTTGCGATAACGTTGAGGAGTCCAAAGAATGTAAACATCAAGAAAAGTGCCAAAAGACTAAAGAGGATACCTTTTTTGAACTGCTCAGCCTTGTCATCACTCTTGTGAACGATGAACATGATAAGTTCATAGAAGAACGCTAGAACTCCGATTGCGATAGCAATTGGGAACAATGCTGAAAGAAGACCCTTGATCTGGATAACCAAATACGCAAGTCCTGTTGTTCCTGCCGTTTGCGCAAATGCAACAGCTGGGATAAACGCGAGTAAAGGAAGCGAAAGAATTTTTTTCATGATGAATGTGACGATTAATCCTTAATAATGGATACGCTAAGTATATCACAAGGAAAATAAAAGCAAATAAAAAAGGCTACCCGAGTGGATAACCTTTGACAGTCTTTTTGAGAATCTTTTTACTGATTCCAAAACCCTGATTTCTTTTCACCAGTACAGTTGCAATTTGTCCCGTTACCACTGATGATAACGAACCTTGGTGTTATGGCAACCACATCCCCTTTTTGATAGGTGCCACCTGCAACCATTCCTGCATCCATTGCACATTGTACATCCTGACCGGCATAGATCCCCGTTGTGATATGACACACAACTTGATCCATATTTGATCTGCCACCTCTTGGGTTAGGATATGCATAGAATTGGGAATTCCCATTCTTCATGGCTTGTATATCAGAGACGATATACCCCCACATGGTAGTCTTTTGGACTTGTGCCTGTTGCTGTTGAGCAGATGCTTTAGACGTGATCATTATTGTGAACACGACCGCGATTACGAACATTACTTTTTTCATTGTGATTGTTTTTTGTTAATTATTGATTTACGAATTTGTTTACTTGAAGAGAACTCTACTTATATCATAGCATGATTAGTATAATTTGTCAAGTAAAAAACCGCCCTTATAAATAAGAGCGGCTTGGAAGATTTGTGTCTCCTTACCCTACATACTTTTAACGTAGATACCAGAGTTGGTAAACCCTGATAAAGGAGAGGAGACTGTGAAAGCTGTCGGATTGCTCACGTCATAGGCATAGGGCACATTGCTCACGTACACCTGTGTAACAGTACTATAGCCACCTGCACGACTGGTGTTCATACTGATCAGATCACCAGCATTGCACACCATCACACTTGGAAAACCTGTAGCTCCACCATCGTAGCTCAGATATCCTGGTACTTTTACACCACTGTTATCTACCCCGCCATATGCATTAGCATCAGGAAATCCATTTTGATCGAAATCTTTTATGACTTCAACGAATTGGGTTTGTCCAGATATTCCATATTGAGCAAGGAATGATGCGCTTGGCAGGAAAAGACCTGTAGTACGTCCAGCATATGGATTAGTAGGGGCTGTGACCGGAGTCCAGCCAGTACCACCTGTGCCATTTCCACCATTTCCATTTCCGCCTGTATAACCATTACCGCCGTTATAGCCGTTATAGCCATTAGTTTGAGGAGCGCAGGTTGTAGCCTGATAGGTAGTTATCGTTCCGTTAGGTTGGGTCATGTAGCAGGTTTGCTGACATGATGACAGGGTCATAATGATTGCCGCTGCGAGCATTACGAAGATTGTTGTTTGCTTTTTCATACTTTTGATTTGTTGTTTAAGTTGTTGTTTTAAAAATTAGTTTTGTTTTAATGGTTCATTTCTAGTACTAGCTTAGCATATTTAATATAAATTGTCAAGTACCTCCCTAATCATCTATTTTAAAACCCATTAAAAGCCTTATTTCATAAGGTTTTATAGCCCAATACTACCCAATTTCCTTGTTTTATGAGTAGTTAGATGAAATACTTGACAAGTATAACTGAGTATGCTATACTTGATTTGATAAAATTTAATTAATAAACAATCTAAAACTAGCAAACATGGCAACTGTAAACGAGAAGGTTAAAAACCTTTTTAAAGACTTCCAAAACACACGCAACCAAAACGGAACTGATGCAAAAACTATTTTCGAAAAAGCACTGGAAGCATGTACGACTACAGAGGAAAGACTGTTCCTTTACAACGGAACAGGTGTGAACGAACTCAAGAAAATAGCTTTCGCAAAGGCTATCGAAAAATGTCCTACCGGCCCCGCGGGACTCAAAGAAGCGGAAAAACTAAAAGGTATGAATCGCTACAATGATCTATCCGGCAAAGCAAGCCTCGCAGTAGCAGCATGCCGCTAAGTAATGTAGGAGCATGACAAAACACAAAGCCACAGAATTCTGTGGCTTTTTTATTTGTCTTTATTTTTACGTTTACGGTGTTGTTGCCGTCGTCGTTCCGTCACTCGTCGGTAACTGCGGAATTACAGGATTTTTACCGTTGAAGAACGTATGGGTAAAAATACCAACAATCCCCCACACGCAAAGCAAGATAAACAGTGCAAGAATCGAGTTTAATGAATATTTTTTGAATTCTTCTCGCTCTTTTTCGTTACTCGAATTAAAGATAAAGAAAATCAAGTTATAAAAGAATATAAGAACCGCAATTGCGACCAAAATAGGAACAATAGTTGTACTAATGTAATTCCCCGCCGTTGTGACAAATGTATTAAACACACCACCACCTGCACCTTGCGCAAAAGCCACCTTGGCAAGTGTTCCAAACACAAGACCGAAAACAAATAATGAAATTATGAAGAGATTTCGTTTCATATTATTTAGTGGTTGTGGTTGTTGTACTTGATCCACTTGGACCAAGAATATCATTCAATGTTCCTTGCAAAGCACTTGATACAACGGTTGCACCAAGTACAAGCGCCGCGCCGATGATTGTGTACATAAGCGTCTTTTTGGCTTTGGCGTATCCATCTGTTGATCCATTTTTACGTGCAACAACAAACAAGAATCCACAATAGATGAGCATGATTGAAATAAATGGAATCATGATTGGAAGCACGATATTATTCATCACGGCTGCAAGAATTTTTGGGAATGTGTTTAAACTCGAACTGAGTGGATTTGCAAGAAAATTAGTTGCGGGATTAGATGTTGAAGGTGTTTGAGTTGATGTTCCCTGAGTAACTGTCTGCGCACATGTAACAGCAGTATACGAAGCAAGATTGCACGACCATGTCCAATTTGAAGTTGTATTTACAAGATTGCTCATTGTACCTACTGCACATAAACTACTTGTTGGTGTTGATGTTGTAAATGGACCCGTAGCACACGCTGGGCCTGTTGTAATTAATGTGGCAGTACAACTGTCTGTTGCACCACCTGTCGCAACAGCATCACATTTCCATGTCCAGGGACCGTTTGTTGGATCACCCGCAAATCCATCAAGTGTTCCATTGGAACAAAGATTAGATATTGATGCGGTTATGGGACTTTGAACCGTGGTGTCGTAAGTCGGATTACACATTCCATCATTATCACCAAGTTGTGCTCCACCGGAGGCTTGGTTTTGAGACTTATTTAAAACAAAACTTCCTGTAGGAGTCAAATCGATTCCTGTCGTTGTTTCAGTAAATTTATAATAATACGTCTGTGTCGGATCCAAACTATCAACGGAAACATTGAACGGTGTACCCGATGAAGTAATAGTTCCACTAAAAGCTGTTTCCACTGTATTCAAATTAGCTAAACTTGTTCCAATTTTCACTACTAAATGACTATTGGGAACTTGTGTACTATTAACCGCGGAAATAGTTCCCTTAATAGTTACTGTTGTACTAGGAGCCAAAATATCAGAAACAACTAAACTGAAAGGATTTAATTGACTTACCAATGTAAAATTTACCGTTCCAACATTTGTTGTACCTTGCATGAGGTTCGCAACATAAGCACCAGGAGGTAAATCGTCAGTCCCTGGAGAAACAGTATTTGATCCCGTAACAGTAACATCGCTTTGAGAAACGATTGTTGTAGGATCACTTTGTTTTGCGATTTGTAATGAAAGTGTTACAGGATCAGTAAGAGTCGTTTTTGGTGTTACAGTAAAACCTTGTTGGTATGTTCCTGTTGTTGTTCCTGTGTATTGTTGTGTTGTTGTAAACGTAAACGTAGAAACGGGTGCGGTACCTACTGTGAAATTTGCTGCACCATAAAGAAGATTTGCAGAATCGGTTGTACCATCCGCCAGATAATAAGCATACTTTGTACCATTTCCTGTAAGTCCCAGTGCTGTGAAATCGTACGTTACACTAAAATCTTTAGTAACCGTACTACTTGATGCCGGAATAGTAAGTAATAAATTAGATCGATCCACCCATACTCCAGTAACCGTGTTCGTAAGCCAAGAATAAACCTTGATCGTTTGTGTTGGAATTCCGGCATAATGATAATTTATCGTGAACGAAGATGCTGTTTGAGAGGTTGTTGCAGTAAATGGTCCACCAGCAAAAGCATGCTGTGCTCCAAAACAACTGACTGCGACTATTATAAAAGCAAGAAATTTTTTCATAGATTCATTATATTAGTGACCACTGAATATGTCGAGGAGGATATACTGATGCTGAACTCCAAGCTCGATCAAGATTGTAGAGATGAGTGTCCATGCTGTTACTATAATTACAAGACCTATGGCTGCACGAACCAGAATGGCCTCATATCCTCTGAGTTTTTCTTGATCAACCAATGATCGATCCCCTTTTCTACCAAGCCAGATAATCATCGCACCAGCATACATTGCAAGGATAGCAATAATCGGACCAAGAATGATGAGTCCATACTGAATCACATTTGCAATCAACTGCATGAAATCTTTGAATGTGCACATTTGTGTCCCTGTTGTGTCGGTACTTGTTCCTGTTCGTCCACATTTTGGAACGATACCTTTGTCTGAAATGGTGTCCGTGACCGCGGGTGATGCATCAGGAATTCCATTCTGCAAATTTGCACCCACCGTACCAATCGTTCCACCATTTCCATTCGTACCACCCGTTGTTGTAAATTGAATCGGTGTTGAAAATATACCAGTAATATTGTTTTTAATCGCAAAGGTGTATGTCTGACCCGCAGTGAGTCCTGTAAAACTAATTTTAGTATTTACTGGTGTATTAGGAGTAACGGATTGCGAAAGAAGTGGTTGGCTGGTTGTAAAATTACTACCAGCAAGCGCCACATATGTTGAAAGGCTTACATTTTGAGTTTTTAGCACAGAAATACGAGCCGGGATATCAGCTGTTGTATTTGTAATTGAATACGTTCCTTGAAAACTGATACTTATCCCATTTAATACTTGACCCTGATTTTGGTCTGTAACAGTAGCTGAACAGCTTACATCTTTTGCTGGAGGTTTTGAACAAGTCCATGTCCAGTTTTGCGTTGATGTATTTATATTAGTAGCAGTACTCCCACTTGAACATAATGTATTAATAAATGCTGCTGCAGAAAACGGACCTGGGGCACACTTTGGCTTATTTGTTGCCGCTGTGATAGCGGTTGATATAATAGGCCCTGTTATCAAAGGAATCACTTGGAGCGCTGTTGATGTTCCTGCTGTTTGAGCAAAAACACTCTGCGCATTAAGCAGAAGTATTCCCATAACAAGTATTGATACTAATGATATAAATCGTTTCATAATGATATGATTACTAACTTCCAAAACTCGTACTTGTTGTTGTGGATGATGAGCTTGGTGTTGAACTTGTTTGGAAACTATCCAATATTCCTTGGACCAATGAATTTCCGTCCGACAGAAGTCCTGTTGCCTGCACTGTTCCCGCATTGATATTGGTAACATAACTCTTGAACAACGTTGCCGTTTGATCAGGATCAGGATCAAGCCAATTATGTGAAATAATTGCTGAATTATAGACTAATGTTTTTATTGCATCACCTGATGTATCAGCAGAGAGCATATCTTTGCGTGCAGGTGCGTATGTAGTATCAAGTGTTGAATAGGCGGTAATAAATGCTTGCGTTGCCATTTGATTTGCAACAAGAACGGCAAGTGATTGATTGGGAGAAATTTTTGTTACGGCGACACCATACATCTGTCCATAAGTTACCTTGTTTGGAAAATGAGCCGATTGAGGCATCATCGCAACACCAAAATTTAGATTTGGATTTTTTGCACGAAGTGAACCAAGTTCACTTGCGTATCCAAAATAAATTCCAAGTTTTCCGGCAATAAACTGCGTTGTATCAAGCGGAAGTGACTCGTTCCATGAATAATGATCCGCGTCAGTCGGGTTTGCAAACTGAGAATAAAAACTAAACGCTGTTGCAACTGATGCACCTGTTGATGAATCTACTGTTGCAAATTGTGACATATATTTATTCAATGTTGGATCAAGTTTTACAAGCGGATTACCAACCTGAAACGAAAGAAGTGCTAACATTTCTTTTGCGTGTGCAATATTATTATAGGTTCCAAGAGCAACCGTTTCTGTTGAAAGAGTTCCCGCATCATCCTTGACGGTCATTTTTTTATTTAAAGCAACAACATCATCCCATGTTTTAGGTGCAGCAACAGCAAAAGCTGACGTGAGTAAATCACGGTTGTAATACATCACCATCGGATCCGTAAACAACGGAAGTGCAACCGTTCCTTGGTTATTCAAGAAAAGTGAACCCTCGTCGACAAATGTATTGACATACGTTTGTTCCGGAAGACTTGCAAACGGAATGGTGAGTAATTTGTCAGAATTTCGAACAACGTCCGCAGGTGTGACCAAAATCAAGTCAGGTCCTTTGCCCGAAGCAAGCGCATTTACAAAATCGGATTGCATCGTTGCCGGATCTTTTTGATCATAGACAACATGCAAATCAGGATACGTTCCTGATGTTGTAGCAAAGGCTTGATTCATGGCATCTGCCGGAAGTGTCCCCCAAAGCGTTACCGTTCCAGCAACCGAAGTCGTAGAGCTTTGCCCGAGAGGTATTTTCCCGGAAAAAACAAGTACCGCAAAAATAATACCTATCACACAAACAGTATAGACCCCGATTTGAAAAGGTGAGAAATTTTTCATACTTGATTATTTTGCAAAGACGACTGCGTAGTGATGTGATCCTCCATCGACAATCAGAGGAATTTTTCGAAGTCCGACATTTCCAAATGAAACGATGGCTTCATCTTCATGGATGATATCTTTGTCGTGTGGCCCAAGGTTTCCAAAACTGTCTTTCCAATCAACGAGTAAGACGCGTCCTCCTGGTTTTAAAATTCGTGCAATTTCTTTGATAAATCCTGATTGGTCCTCGACTTGGAATAATACATTTGCTGCGATGACCCAATCGACTGAACTGTCACGAAGTTTTGTTCCTTGGTGATTTTCAATATTTGACCAAACAGTTTGAATGTTTGTCACACCGTGTTGTTTCGCCTCGTTTTCGATTCGCACGAGCATGTTTTGCTGAACTTCGCATGCGTAAACTTTGCCGGTTGGTCCAATTTTTTTGGCGAGTGGAATACTCCATGTACCAGTCCCTGCGCCAAGATCAGCAACACCTGAACCGATCTCAATCGGCAAACTATCGATTATTTTTTGAGGGTCAGAAAACATGGTTCTATTATATAGTATTTGATATAAAAAGGACAAATGAAAAACAAGGTATTTTCTAATACCTTGTTTTTTAATAAGCCCTCAGTATCTCTAGTTGTTTTTGAAGATCCCCTTCTATTTTTGTATTTAAAATTTTTACACTGAAAATAAAATGGCTTTCTGATGAATTTTTTAAAAAGATCTTATCTGTCAATAGAATTTTTACTTGTCGATCATCCTCATACACAACACCTTTTAAGGCATCCATGATTGCCTTTGCTCGATT
>CAIQMU010000105.1 GCA_903873095.1 uncultured bacterium | reverse complement strand
AGGAACAAAAAACTTCTTCGGATATCCTGTTTACGCAGAAACAAAAGGCATCACATCAAAATGGTTTTATCATGCAACACAAAAACTATTAAAAAATAAAGTTCACGAATTAATTCCCGACCCTATTCCCCTCGATATTTTAAAAAAATACAGCTTACCGAAACTTGCAGATGCAATGATGTATGTTCATGCGCCGGAAAAACGCGAGCATGCCGATGCTGCACGCAAACGGTTTGCGTTCGAAGAAATTTTCTTGATTCAATTGTCTCGTCAATATGAACGTCATCAGTATGACGAATTGTTTTCATATAAACTAAAAGTCAATAAAAAAGAAATCAAGGAATTTATGGGCGAATTCCCTTTCTCTCCCACAAAATCACAAACCGATGCAATCGATGCGGTACTTGGCGACTTTCAAAAAGATAAACCTATGTCACGACTCATCGAAGGTGATGTAGGATCAGGGAAAACATTTGTCGCAGCCGTTGCTGCATTTGCAACGATTTCAAATACAACTGGAACGGGATCGTTTGGTGATTTTGGAAATCTGCAAGTTGCCTACATGGCACCGACCGAAGTTCTTGCAACGCAATTATTTGAAAACTTTGTAGGATATTTTAAACACGCAGGAATTCAAATTGGACTCATCACCGGTTCAGGGTGTCGCAAATTCCCTTCTAAAGTTGCCACTCTTCGAGAGTTTCGCGAACAATCAGTAAGCCATGCTGTGCCCGCCGTAGCCACGCATGTGGCGAAGGTGGGGACTGACATTTCACGTACGCAATTATTAAAATGGATTAAAAACGGTGAGATTCCGATCGTTATTGGGACGCATGCGTTGATTCAAAAATCTGTCGAGTTTGAAGACCTTGGACTTGTCATCATTGATGAACAGCATCGATTTGGAACGAATCAACGTAAAAAACTTGCCAGAAAAGTTGGTCACGCACCGCACTACTTGTCGATGACGGCAACACCGATTCCTCGTACACTTGCACTAACGCTGTACGGCGATCTTGATTTAACGGTTATTGATCAAATGCCAAGTGGGCGAAAACCTGTGATCACCGAAGTTGTTCCGAATGCCGATGAAAAACGCGAAGGTGCGTATGAAAAAATCCGCAAGGAACTTGCCAGTGGTCGCCAAGCGTATATTATTTGTCCAAGAATTTCCGAACCTGATCCTGACAAAGAACTTGCCTTGAACTTAAAATCGGTTACAAGTGAAGCAAAGAGACTTCAAGAATATGTTTTTCCGGAATTTAAAATTGGGATCATGCATTCGAAAATGACACCGAAAGCCAAAGACGAGATTATGAAAAAATTCTCTGAACACCAAATCGACATATTAGTTTCAACGAGTGTAGTCGAAGTCGGCGTGAATGTTCCCAATGCAACAAATATTATTATCGAAGGGGCTGAACGATTTGGACTTGCACAATTGCATCAGTTGCGTGGCCGTGTGATTCGTGGAAACCATCAAGCGTATTGTTATTTGTTTGCTGATGCAAAGACGAGTAAAACAGCGGATCGATTACAAGCATTCATCAAGGCGAAAAATGGATTTGAACTTGCGGAACTTGATTTGGCACAGCGAGGATCGGGCGATCTTGCAGGGCTTAAGCAATGGGGTATTTCTGATATTGGGATGGAGGCGATCAAGAATATCAAAATGGTCGAGTTCGCCCGCACCGAGGCGCAGAATCTTGTCGCCATCGACCCTACCCTTGAAAAACATCCTTTGCAAAAATCGATTATTGAAGAGAAGAATTTTGAGATTCATTTTGAGTAACTTTTTTATCAATATGAACCGTGCTTAATGCAACAATTACCTGGTTCATTTCTCCTACTAATTTTATAGCATTCTCGAAATAGTTTTCATCTTGTTTAATCAGGTGTTCATTTATGTATTCGACAATTGCCCCATCACAATAATAAAATCTTGTGGATTCCATTTTCGGACCCAAAGAATAAAAAGCAAAATTATTTGACGAATCTTTAGGTGTTTCATAAAATTTCTTTATAAATGATTTTCTCATTACTTTTCCAGAATGATCATAATGAAATGTTACATTATTTCTAATCTCGGCAATCCTCGAAAGAAAGTCGGGTGTATGTTTATTATTAGCTCCAAAAGCAATAGCGCATATTTTTTTCCACCTATCTTGTAGGTTTTTGGGTAAATCTTTTTCAATCAATCGAAATTCAATGGAATTTATAGTGTCTTTATGTTTTTGTAGAGAAATGAGAAATTCCCCAATTAAACTTATTAATAATCTATATATTTGGGATTGCATTCCAGAAAATTCACCAGAATGACAGGAGATTTCACCGCTTGTTGGGTTTCGATAATTTTCATAAAGTAATCGATTCCACAATATCAAACCCTTGAGATCGTTATAAATAAGACCCAGAACAAGGAAAAGGTTGTCGACGCGATTATTCTCTTCCTTTTTGATAAGTATATTTGGCTTAATTTTTTTAAGTTTTCCTGTAAATTCTTTCATCTGATTTTTGAAAAAAATAATGTGCATCCGCTTGGACTTGAACCAAGGACCGATCGAGTATAAGTCGACTGCTCTACCAACTGAGCTACGGATGCAAACGTACTGGAATAGTACCCTTTTTTGAGTTTTTTTCCAAGTTGAAAGAATAGTTATTTTATGTGCTCACAAAGCTCCGGATGTAGCATTCTCCCTCAGAGAGAAGGTGCCGAAGGCGGATGAGGGTTTTAACTAGAAATAATTGCGTAGATACGGCCCAATTGATCGATAAAATTGAACAAAGAAATCTTGGTATTCCCACAAGATTTTTCCAATTTTGATAATCGACACACCTAAAATAAATGCACCCGTCACCGCAATCAATATCGCACAAATTCTATTGATTGTTTCAATCGAAACAAGTTTATTCGCCTTGTTTAACGAATCAACAAATTTCAAGAATAGAACTTCCCACATCAGTCCCCCAATCACAACCCCCGTCACAAATAATATTTTTGAAAATTTCGCAGCGATAAAAATCGGACCACCAAATGTAGAAAATAAAATCGTCGAGGAAACTAAAATAATCGGATTTGATGCTGAAAGAAAAAATGTTTCAAGGTACGCAGCTACATGACTGTGTGCTTTTGATTTTGTTTCATTTTTATAATTACGAAGCCCAGAAAATCCAATACCGAGAAGTGCGACTCCGCAGGCAAATCGAAACAATAAATTATAGTGCAACAAAAAATGTTCGATGAATCCAATTCCGAAACAAATAATGATTGAATAAAGAAGGTCAGTTGTGAGAAGTCCCATCGCGGAAACAAGTCCTCGGCGATATCCGTTGACGAGTGTTTGCCAAACAGCCATAAAGCCAGCAGGTCCTGTTGGAAGAGCCAATATCATACCAACAATAATTCCTCTAAGAATTAAACTGTGACCGAGAAAATGCATAGTTTTTTGATTTTAGCAGAAATTGACGTTTTTTGCCATAAAAAAATCCCACATTATTATGTAGGATTAAGACATACGATAATTCCTTTTACAAAAGCAATGAGAGCAAAACTTCCCACAACCATTGCAAATCTCGCATTAGCAGTACCAGGATTAAAATCTTGATGATGTTTTCTTGCTGATTCAACTCGACCAATAGTGATTGACCACATTATCATTCCACCAAGAATCATAGCTTCGAAAAATAAATATTTTCCAAACGTATCAGGAACATGACCCGAGAAAATACGGGAAAAATAAATAATGATCACGGACGGGATTGTAATCATATTTACTGATGCTGTAGCCATGATTTTAATTCGCGCACTACGTGTATTTTTCTTTTCAACATCAAATCGATGTTTCCAAAGTCCATGTGCGATCTTTGCAAGAATACATCCGAGAATTAAATCTGTATGTATTGAGGTGAAGTGAACTAGTCCATGTAACCAATATGGAAGGGCTGTCATGAAAAGCAATCTGTTTGGCTGAAAAACAAACAATGTAAGAAGTGTAAAAATCCAATCGATGATAAGCGGTATTGCAACTAATATCATACCTGCCGACCTTCCCTTGAAATATACCTCCCGAACAATCAGTGTCGCAGATCCTCCGATGGGGAGTGATGTAAGAACACCAAAAGCGAGGCCTTTGAAAAATAAAACAAGTAGTTCCATCTGTTAAGTTTTAAGAAGTGAATTTCATTCACCATACTCCTTTTTAGAGAAATTTGCAAAAACAAAAACGCCCTAAGCGTTTGATGTTTTTGGTGTAATTCCAAATTGTGAAATGATTGCGTTGTACTCGGCTTGTTCAAGTGTCTCAACTTCGAGAAGTTTTTGAGCAACTGCTTCGAGTGCATCTTTATATTGAATAATAATTTCTTCTGCTCGTTTCAAAGCTGTTTGAATAAGAGACGAAACTTCTTCATCGATTTTCTTTGCAATATCACCACTGTATTCTTTCGCAGATGTATCCTCGCCATGAATCATACTTCGTCCACTTGCATATGCTACCGGACCAAGAGAATCTGACATTCCCCATTTTGTAACCATGGCGCGTGCAATATTCGTAGCTGTTTGAATATCACTTTCAGCACCACCTGTAATTTCTTTAAAGATAATTTTTTCAGCTGCTCGCCCACCAAACATAACAGCAAGCTCATCGATGTATTCACTTTTACTTGTAAATCTGCGCTCTTCGAGTGGTAAACTCATCGTGTATCCACCTGCATTCCCTCGTGGAATGATTGTGATTTTATGAACCGGATCAGCATACTCCAAAGCCGATGCAACAATTGCGTGACCCGCTTCATGGTAGGCCACAATGTTACGATCTTTTTGAATATACACATTTGATTTTCGTTCTGGACCCATGATGACTTTTTCAACCGACATCAACACGTCATGTTGTGTCACCTGTGTACGATTTTCACGTGCCGTCACAATCGCCGCCTCGTTCATGAGTGATTCAAGGTCAGCACCAGAAAATCCTGGCGTTCGCGCAGCAACCATTTTGAAATCAATTCCATCCGCAAGTGGTTTTTCTTTTGCATGAATAGCCAAGATAGCCTCGCGATCTTTACGATCAGGAAGTGACAAGTACACCCGTCGATCAAATCGCCCAGGTCGAAGTAGTGCCGAGTCAAGAACATCCGCACGATTTGTTGCCGCCATGACAACAATTTTTTCTGTCGGTTCAAATCCATCCATCTCGACCAATATTTGGTTTAATGTTTGTTCTCGTTCATCATTTCCTCCGCCGATTCCAACACCACGTGATCGTCCAACCGCATCAATTTCGTCGATGAAAATAATTGCTGGTGCAACAGCACGTGCTCCATCAAACAGATCACGTACACGACTTGCTCCGACTCCGACAAACATTTCAACGAACTCTGAACCTGACAAATGGAAAAATGGAACACCTGCCTCGCCTGCTACTGCACGTGCAAGTAATGTTTTTCCTGTTCCAGGATTTCCTGTGAGAAGTACTCCTTTTGGAATTTTTGCTCCGACATCAAAATATTTTTTTGGTGTTTTCAAGAAATCAACAACATCGAGAAGTTCTTGCTTGGCTTCGGTGTTTCCGGCAACATCGGCAAATGTTACTTGTTTTTTCTTGTCATTGGGATCAGTCACGCGCGCCTTTGATTGTCCGAATGAAAATGCTTTCATTCCCCCACCTCCTGCATTTCGCATTTGTCCAAATAAAAACCAGATGAAAAATACCATGAACAAGATTGGCAAGATGATTGGAAGAAGTGTAATCAGCCAGTATCCGATTCCTGAATTTGTTTTGATCGTGATTGGTGTTTTTGAAAGTGTGTCAGCAGTTACACCATAATTTTTTAGCGTGTCTGAAAATGAACTCTCGGGTTCTTTTTGCGATTCTGAAATGGTTCCATCTGTTGTTGTGACATCGATGGTATTACCATCAACAACGACTGATTTTAAATTTCCACCATTTACAAGTGTCGCAATGTGCGACAAATCGACTTGGTTTATTTTTGGTCCACCAGCGAGGAGTGCGTATGCTCCTGATAGGATTGCAAATAGGAGTACCGCGACAATGATTTGTGTAAAAAATCCTAATTTAAAGCCATTTTTCTTATCTTGTTTCTTTGACATATATGTGCGCCATCATACCATTTTCCCCTCACAAAAAAAAGCCCCTCACTTGGGACTTTCTATAAAATTTCTTGTCTCAGAATTACGATAACTTTCAAGTGCAATTTTTTCATATAACCCTGCAATAGCTCGACCTTTGTTACTCATAAGATGTTCACGCAGTTTGAGACTCTCTTCATGTGAGGATAAAAAATTCATACCACCAAGCTGAGAAGGATCGTAGTATTCAACATCTACACAAAGCTCTCTTTCTTTTGTTAAACGAACACAAAGAACTGTGTTTCCAAGAAGCTTGTCTTTCTTTTTCAAGATTTTTGATTTTATTAATTCCAGTTGAAAGATAATGAAATCTTCCAGAAGTAATTCTACAAAGGTACCATCTTGATCTACAAAATTGAATAGAAATGATCTCGCATTCTTTTTAATGTAAACCTTGCAGTCAATCGGAATCTGTATGACGATTGTCACCTCTGGGAAAACTGCATGACTTGAAAACCAGTACCAGACGAAAAACTTTTTAGGAATTACTCTTAAACTAAAACCTCCAATTGATACTTTGTGCTCATGTTTCGGAATATACCGAAACAATTCTTGTTTATTCATATTTTTTATTTTTGTTTCCTTAAATATATCACTCAAATTTTTTATTGTCAAGTAGCTCCAAAATAAAAACTCGGCATGGTTAGTCGAGTTTGAATCTTGTAATTATTATGCTGCAAGTTTTTGGAAAAATTCTGGCTCATTGGTAATATCACCAACTGACGCAATTTCCCTTGGTCCAGAATATTTTAACCTGGGATCACCAAGACGAGGAAACCTTTCAAGCCACCAATTATCCCAATCTTCCTCCGCTTGAAGTTCCTGTGCAATCAGTACGGCCTGAATGATCGGATCTTGTAATAGTTTCTTATTAAACTCTTTCTTAGGATTTTTCTTATTATGATTTGCCATAATCTTATATTTATATTATGAATTCTTACTAAGAAGTTATCACACTTAGATTATATTGTCAAGTAACTCAAAAAATGCTACACTAATTCCCCATGAAGCCCTACCTCGTCAACAAACAAGCTGGATGGAATTACGAAACCCTCGAGACATTTGAGGCTGGTTTGTCGCTCATGGGAGGTGAAGTAAAATCACTTCGTCTCGGTCACGCATCGATTAACGAATCGTTTATCGTAATCGAGGAAGGTGAATTATTTTTGATTAAGGCATACATTCCGCCTTACCAAATTAAAAATACGTCACCTGCGTACGATCCGTATCGTAAGCGAAAATTATTAATCACGAAAAAGGAATTTCGAAATATCGCCCGTCGAAAAACAGAGGCTGGCTTGACCTTGATTCCGATTTCGCTGTACGATAAGAACGGATTTCTGAAACTCCAAATGGCACTTGCGCGAGGACTTAAAAAACATGACAAACGAAATGTTTTGAAAGACCGCGATGCGAAGCGTGAGATGGATCGCGCAATGAAATCATAACCATGGGGATGACAGGCTTCGACAGCTGGATTCCCGAGATGTTTTGCATACCGAGCACAATCTCGTTAACCTTGCACCTTTTGAAGTGCAAACTCAAAATCAATCAAATCACCTTTCGCTTTTGCGTCTCGTGACTTTGTTTTCGCCTAACTCATTAGGCGAGCGCTCCTCATGCTGTTGTCTTTTCAACATGAACGAGTGTCATAAATAAAAGACTCTTCGATTACGCGCGGACTGACGCGTGGTTGAGAACTTATCGGTCCTTTGCGCGAACGCTTTGATTCTTTCATAATGCGCGCGAAGTTCCCTTTTGCAAGGGAAAGAAAGATTCTATGTATGTGAACGAAAAATATCCCGGCCCAGTTTGGACGGCGGTTCAATTCCGCCCATCTCCACAAAATGATTTGACTTGTAATTTTATTTTGATAAACTGATCTTATCCTTAGAAAAAGTCGCGCTTCGCGGCTTTTTCCTTTTTTCTAAATAATTCAATAAAAATAAAACACCGTGGGGTGTTTTATTTTTGAGATAAAATTTCTTTTTGTTTTATTTTTACACTAGAAATGATTCTTGGTTTTTTAAAAACACCAGAAAGATCATCGTAAATTTTTTTAGCTATTTGATATGCAAATTCAACAGGAACTGCATTACCGATCATTTTATAACCATCTGCAACATCTCGATATTTAAAAATAAAATTATCAGGAAATGTTTGGACTCTGGCACATTCACGAACAGATAATCTACGATATAAATCTTCTTTACCTGGAACAAAAATTCTTTTATTTTGTTCGATGAATTTCATCTTTGGGGCTTGTGGATGAAGTGGCGCATGGCGACCACCTGCCTGAATAGTAAATGATGGTTCGTCCCATGAACGTACTCGATTTCTTGACATATAAATTGTCGAAAATCCTCCTGTCATATATTCATGGTTTGGAGTTTTTAGTTTAGAGCCATTTGTTTTATTAAAAGGCAACGCCGGTTTTGCTAATCGTAAATCCCAAATCGCATCTTTTAATGTTAATTTTTTATCTAATGGTTTTGGAAATTCAAAATAGAAACCTACTTTCTTTTTATGAAAGCCAACAATAATGACACGCAACCTATCCTGTGGAACACCATAATCATGTGCATTTAAAAGTTTATAACTAACATTATATCCCGCCTGATCAAACTGATCTAAGATACTATCAAATGCCTCTTTATGCTTAGGGTGAAGAATACCTGAAACGTTTTCTGCCAAGAAAAATGCAGGTTGTTTATCTTTCAAGAGACGGATATATTCAAAAAAGAGCTGTCCACGCTTATCATTAATTCCACGACCAGCGCCTGCCTCACTCCAACTTTGACAAGGAGGTCCACCAACTATTCCATCAACATCAGGTATTTCTGAAACAGGGACATCTACGATACTTCTTTTATCAAGTTTCGTTTTCGGAAAATTATGTTCAAAAGTATCCCAAATAGTTGAATCATATTCATTTGCCCAAATAGTATGAAATCCTGCTTTTTCAAAACCAAAATCAAGTCCACCCGCTCCCGAAAAAAGTGATGCTATATTCATATTATTTTACAAAACAAATTAATTTTGCTTTTAAATAATTTGCAGGGTTATTAGGAGATTTTATTTCAACATCTTTTATTTTAATATTTTGGTTTGATTCAATATTTTTACGATCTTGCTCTGGAAAGCTATCATACTTTGTACTGAGTATTAAAGCATATGCCGAAAAATTTGATGATTTGTCAAAATTTACAAGTGAGCCAAAAACACTTTGTGGATTTTGAATTCCCCACATACCACGAACACGCAAATATGTAATCCCTAATGGATCAATTTTATTAATTCTTGTTAATTCATTACTCTCAGAAAATTCTAAGTGATCAATCTCATGAATCTTTGAAGATATTGAATTAAATGTTTTCTCATAGATCTCTCTGTCTGCAGCATAACAATCACCATATACAAACCAAATTAGTTTAATTTTTTCATCAATAACAGATCCGACGGAATACAATATATCTTTCTGAGACCAATTACCACCATCAGACTCTTTACAGGCATCAGTAATACGAGAATCGTCACGATGAAGTTTTGATTTTGGATAAGAACTATTAAGTGCAAGATCGTTTAATGTTCCTCCTATTTTTTTCACCTCAACAGCATCTCCGTTCTTTACAATAAAATCAGGCGGATTATTTTGATTTCCTAAATAAGAGAGAAATTCTGAATGTTTACGATCTTTATTCTCAATACCAATAACATCAATACTTGAACAAAACATGTCTCGTACAAAATATTCAAGTGAATCACCAGCATTATTCATTCTATTTTTCCCATTATAAAGTTCCACAAGACCAAACGTGTCCAGTTTTGTTATGTTATTAAAAGCTTTGAGAAGATTTGTTTCCATGTGGACTATTTTAGCAAATTAAAACAACTTGTGAAATCACTTGTTATGTTATATTTAGAAAAAATTTATATTTACTTTAAATATTCATTTTAAGGCTTAATTAGCAATTCCCTTGACAATCCAATCCATCCCTGATATTCTTACTGTATACAAAGAGGTTGGTTTTAAACGAGTCGATTCAAAGGCTACTTGTATTTGTAAATTACTCGATTAACAATCAAAATCATGACAGGAAAAATCAAAAACCTTAACGACCGTGGATTCGGATTCATCACAGAAGACGGAGCACAGGCGGGAGCTAAGGACATCTTCTTTCACTCAGAGAACGTTGTAGGTACAACATTCAACGAATTGCGAGAAGGAGACGCTGTTTCATTTGAAATGCAGTCAGGTCCAAAAGGCCCATTTGCAGCAAATGTAACTCTCGTTTCAGCAGAAGCAGCTGCATAATGCACAAAACATTAACCGTACGAGAGTGCGGTTTTTGTTTTTGATAAATTATTTTTTATCCGGAGTAAAAGGTTCTCCTTGATCATAACGAGCAAGATCTTTGAATGTTTTTTCATACTTGGACAGAATGCCATCTACTGCTTTTTTAAAATCAAAATCTTGTTTTTTATCTGAACTATTCTCATTCAATTGTGAACCACCTTTTTCATCATCT
>CAIQMU010000104.1 GCA_903873095.1 uncultured bacterium | reverse complement strand
GATTTGGATCTTTACAAAACAGTATTGATAAATTGGAGGGAAATCATGATCGACGAATCACTACAGTAGAAGATCGTGTTCGTGTTATCAAAAATGTCATGGAGAAAGATTTGAATGTAAAGGTGGTATGGTAACCACTTTTTATTTTGCATAAAAAATGATATAGTGTCTGCATATGGCATATAACTTTTCACTTGTAAAACAAGAATTATCAGATGTAGAAGAATGGCTGAAAAAAGAATATCTTCAAATTTCAACAGGACGTGCAAATCCGGCACTTTTGGATTCTGTCATGGTTGAATCATACGGAACATTTTCACCAATTAAAAACATTGCATCGGTAACTGTCGAGGATGCACGCACGATTCGCGTATCACCTTGGGATAAAGGGATTATCAAAGACATCGAAACAGCGATTCGCGATTCAGGGCTTCCACTCTCTGCAACAGCTGATGGAAACGGTCTTCGTGTCTCAGTTCCACAATTGACTGCCGAAAGTAAAATTCCCATCATCAAATTGTGTAAGGAAAAATTAGAAGAGTCACGCATCACCGTTCGTGATGTTCGACGCATTTGCGAAAAAGATATCGAGGCTCGAGAAAAAGCTGCCGAGTTCGGCGAAGATGATAAATTCCGAGCGAAAGAAGAACTTCAGAAATATGTTGACGAGGCGAACAAAAAACTCGAAGATTTATTTGATAAGAAAGAAGAAGATATCACCACTGTTTAATCATGTCAGTTATTATTTTTATAATTATTTTAGGTGTTCTCGTATTTGTCCATGAACTTGGGCATTTTGCGATGGCAAAATTATTTGGAATCAAGGTTGATGAGTTTGGAATGGGGTTTCCACCTCGTGCGGTAACACTTTTTAAACGAGGTGAAACATCATACACATTGAACTGGATTCCATTTGGAGGATTTGTAAAAATTCACGGCGAGGATTCACTCAGTTTTGATGATCCTAATTATCATCGATCACTGGTTTCAAAGCCTTGGTGGAAACAGATCATTGTACTTATTGCAGGGGTTACAATGAATATTATTTTGGCATGGTTGCTGTTCTCGGTATCGTTTATGATTGGCGCACCAACCACCGCATCATCTGTATCAAATCCAAATGATTTGCAAAATGCACAATTAACAATTGTTCAAGTAGAACCTGGTTCACCAGCCCAAGCTTCAGGACTTAAATCAGGTGATCGTATTACAGGCTTATTACGATCAGATGCGATTCTTTCAAATCCAACAACTGATAGTTTTATTTCGTTTATTCAAACAACGAAATCAGGTGATGCTGATCAGATTAAAATTACTCGATCTGGTAAAGATCAGACTATTTCAGTAACACCTAATACAACTATCGTGCCGGGAAGTCAGGCAATTGGTGTTGGGATTGATATGGTTGGTATTGAGCGTACGGGATTTTTCAAATCTCTTGCTGATGGTGCAACGACGACGTATTACACAGCTGGACAAACAGTACACGCATTTGGCCAATTGATTACGGGTAAGACGGGGTTGAAGTCTCTTTCAGGTCCTGTGGGTCTTGTGGGTGTTGTGGGAGACGCAGAGCGTATTGGATTTGTTTCGGTGATTATGCTCGCTGCGGTGATTTCGATTAACTTGGCGATTATTAATATTGTGCCGTTTCCGGCGCTTGATGGGGGACGAATTCTGTTTGTCATCATCGAGAAAATTATTCGAAGACCGTTACCGCAAAAATTCGTCGAGTGGACGAACACGATTGGATTTTTCTTACTGATTGCACTGATGATTGTGATTACGATAAAAGATGTG
>CAIQMU010000103.1 GCA_903873095.1 uncultured bacterium | reverse complement strand
GGACTTGCAACATTATCTGATATGGTTCCATTGGTAAACGAAAACAGAATCATTGCCTATTTTGGAATGAAGGTTTTGCAAAAAAATCAACGACCGGGACTGCGTGCATTATTTGAAAAATCTGGAATCAATGTGGATTATCTGACAGAAACAGATATTGTCTTTTCGATTACACCGAAATTAAATGCGGCTGGTCGCATGGCACACCCAATCGATGCGTTCAATACACTTGCTGCGAAAAATACCCGTGATGCAACGGTTGCTGCTGAACACCTGGCACGTTTAAATGATGAACGTAAGAAAATCGTTGCGCGCATTATGAAAGATGTTCATAAAAAAGTCACCGCGCGAAAACTTGCTGGTGATTTGAAACAAATTCTCGTGATTGGAGATCCAAGTTGGCCGGCGGGAATTTTGGGAATTATCGCATCAAAAATTTTGGAGGAATATAATCTGACGACGTTTGTATGGGGTAGTGAAGAAGACGTTATCAAGGGATCATGTCGTGGTGTTGGTGATGTGTCGGTTGTGACACTGATGGAAAGTATTGCACATGTGTTTGTGCATTTTGGAGGGCACGAAGACGCTGGTGGATTTTCAATGACACGTGAGACGATTCATTTTTTAGAAGACGAGTTATGTAAAAATTATGACGAGTTTAAGCATGCGGTTTCAAAACAGGTTACGGAAATTAAACCTGACATGGAACTTGAAATAACGGACGTGACACTTGAAAATTATCAAGCACTCCGAAAAATGGCACCGTTTGGAATGGGAAATCCAACACCTGTGTTTGCATTTAAAAATATCATCATAGAATCAGTGCGACAGTTTGGGAAAACAAGTGAGCACTTAGAGGTGATGGTGCGGCCCCCTCTATTAGAGGGGGTAGGGGGTGTGTCTTGTATTAAGGCAATCTCATGGTACGCAACACCAGAATCGTTTTTAGAAAACATAGAGCAAGGCAAAACCATGACCCTTCTCGGAGAATTTGATTTTTCAGTATTTCGAGGAAAATCGGATCTTCGGTTAAAAATTGTTGACTTCGTATAAATAAAGAGTATCCTTTTTAAAAAGTACGTTATGAATGAAAAAGAAGAAATAACTATTGCCGACAGGAAAAGGTATTACGAACAAGTCATGAATCCGGGACTTGTAGATGAAATTATCAATAGGAAGAAAGTTTTTCCCAAGGCTGGACAGTATCTATTGGAAGCCGCCTTGAAAGGAGGATCGATTCCGAAACATGATCTCGAACTGAACGATCTGAATGTGAAATGGCTTAATTTTTGCATCCAATCAACAAAAGAATTTAAAGAAAGAGATTTCATGCCTGCCTCTGAAAATGAGTATATTAAGGAATGGGAGGAAGAGATCAGAAAGTGGAAAAGACAAGAAACGGCTTATTGCATGTCCGTTTTGGTTCGAAAGGATGAATCGCGTCCATTTTTCGATTTCTCACCAATCGAGCAGTATTGATCAAAAGCCGTCGCAAGATGGCTTTTTTCTTGAGTCGTTGACTTCTTGTAATAAATAATTTATAGTAAGAAAAAATATATAATGTTATTATTAAATAGCCCTTTACATTTTCTTCCCGAAGCGTTTGATCCTTATGAGCATCGATGCGACGAATTGCCCATGAAAGATTTTTCAAACGATTCCGAAAAAAGTTATGCCGAAAAAATGTTTGTGCAGAGCTGGGAACTTGTCTGTGTGATGCAACTCGGATTTACGACGAAATACTATTACTGGGAACGAGTCAGATATCCGATCACGGTTTCGATCAGTGAATATGTTGCGATTCATTTTGAGACGAAGAAGGATCTCTGAAAAACACTTCACAAGCTTTAATATTTTAAACTGTCTTTTCATGGAAAAGACAGTTTTTTTGTGATAGATTATGCACATGCAAAACTTTTCGGCGGAAACATTTTCAAAATCATTGGTCATTTTTACGGATGGATCAAGTCTCGGTAACCCTGGTCCTGGAGGATATGGATGTGTGTTGGTATTTCAGCAACTTGATGAAGTTGTGGAACTTGGTGGAAATAAAATCAAAACAACAAATAACGAAATGGAATTAACGGCTGTGATCTCTGCGTTATCACACAGTGTATTCAATACTGCCGACGTTGATATTTTTACTGACTCGTCATATGTGATCAATGGAATTACCAAATGGGTTTTCGGTTGGCAGAAAAACGGATGGAAAACACAAACAAAAGAAGATGTTGCAAATAAACAGTTGTGGCAGTCACTTGTTTCACTTGTCAAAGAGCGAGAATTACATTCAAAAATAAATTGGCACTACGCACCGGGGCACGTTGGTGTTGTTGGTAATGAGCGATGCGACGAAATTGCAACAAGTTTCGCTGCGGGCAAAGATGCGAATTTGTATCGAGGAAAACTCTCGGCATATCCTCGCGATGTTTTAAATTTTTCGATTGATGAGTCACTCAAAAAAGATAAATCAGAAAAACGTTCTCGCGGAAATGCAAAAGCACACTCATATCTGTCATTGGTGGATGGAATCGCAATGCGACACGCCACATGGACAGAAACCGAATC
>CAIQMU010000102.1 GCA_903873095.1 uncultured bacterium | reverse complement strand
TTTAAAAATCCATAATCACGCAACTGAAGAAGATCTCGTTCAAGAAACCTTCATGAAGACATGGGTGTACCTCGCAAAAGGAGGCATCATCGATTCCATGAAGCCTTTTTTGTATCATATTTTAAATAATCTTATTATTGACGAATATCGAAAAAAGAAAACCTTGTCACTCGATCGATTACTCGACAAAGGATTTGCCCCACACTCTGATACGCACGCACAAGAATGTGACACGATTGATCTTGCATCACTTCTTGAGCAAATAAAACTATTACCTGAAGGGTACAAACATGTTCTTCATATGCACTATATTGAACATCGATCACTTACTGAAATGATGACTATTACGGGTCACTCAAAAAATGCACTGTCCGTACAATTGTTTCGAGGATTAGATAAACTGAAAAATCTTAACCCTTTGAATTAAAAAATTCACGAATCTGCATGATGATGTTGTTCCAAGTATGATCGTCGAGAATAAAATCATGATCCGTATCAACGAACTCAATATGAACGTGTGGTGAAAAAGAATATTTTTTTAAAACATCTCGTCCCCCATATTCGTCTCGTTCTCCTTGAAAAATAAGAAATGGTTTTTTCAATGATGCCAAAGGCTTGGTGCGCATGGGCTCCTCGTTATTTTTCGGGTTTTTAAATGGGTATGCCATGCACACACTTTTCCTCACCGTTGGTTCATGTTCGACAAGGGATGCAACACGTCCACCGGCTGATCTCGCAATGATATATACGTTTTTATCAGGGCCGAGGTCATGAATAAACCTTGCAAGTTTTTTTGCGCGATATGAAATTACCCACGTATTTTTAAATAACATATCAATGAAATAATTCCATTTCCAAGGATGTGTCAGCAGAACAAATGTTTTTGTAATTTTTACCAACAAAAGATTCGACTTGTGATCACCTAATATGTTATCTGTTTTCTCAATCAACCATTTTGCAAGAATCGCGCCTTGATGTTCATACCAAATAACCAACCAATCTTTTTGATTAAGGGAATCAATGAGATTTTTTATCAAAACAGTATCTTTAGTTACATTATCACGCCCAATGATAATGATCACATTCTTACTGTCACGTACTCCTTGATAGTGAGCAATATCACCATGATTACTTTCAATAGAAAATGAATTCATATATACAAAATAATACCAAAGAGTAATTAAATAAGGTATAGTTTACTTATGCTGTTTTTCTCAACATCACACGTCATTAGTTGGCTCATTACTTATAAATACATCATGCTTTTTCCTATCGCACTTGTTGAAGGTCCTATTATTTCAATGATTTGTGGACTTCTCGCATCGCAGGGTTATGTAAATATTTTTATTGTATACGCAATTGTTGTTCTAGGTGATCTTGTTGGTGATGTTGTTTGGTATTACATAGGATTTGTTCATGGTCACAAGTTTATAGCAAAACACGGAGAACGATTTGGACTCACTGAAGAAAAAGTCTCCAAGATTAAAGAAATGTATCACAAGCATAATCACTGGATTCTCTTGTTTTCGAAACTCACAAACGGTTTTGGATTTGCAATTGTTGTGTTGTTTACAGCAGGGGTTTCAAAAATCTCTTTCCGCCGATTTATGATTATTAATTTCTGCGGACAACTTGTTTGGTCGGGAATGTTATTATCTATTGGATATTTCTTTGGAGATACCTATCAAACCATTACAAGTATCGCGGGCAAAATTTCATTTATCATGATTATATTGATCATCCTTGCCCTATTTGTCATTGCGATTAAGAAGATTAGAAATAAAATTGCGTAATGTGTATACTATATATACTTAATTATTATCTATGAACCCATCTCAAAAAATATTCGTGAGTTTCGTTATTCCGGCCTATAACGAAGAGGCTATGCTTGGTGATTGTTTGGAATCCATTCAAAAACAAGTCATCGGACGAAATGATGTTGAAATTATTGTTGTAAACAATGCAAGTACCGATAAAACAAAACAAGTTGCCGAGTCTTATGGTGTACATGTTGTTGATGAACCACACAAAGGGCTTGTATGGGCGCGCAAGGCCGGATTTGATGCAACAACAGGACGATTGGTTGCAAATATTGATGCTGATGTTGTACTCCCTGATGACTGGTTTAAAAAACTTGAATATTATTTCAAAAAATATCCGAACATATTAGCACTCTCAGGACCCCATATTTATCGTGATATGAGTTTCTTTTCACGTATGTGTACACGTTTTTTTTACATCATTGGATATGCATTCGATCGAATCAGTCACTATTTATTTAATAAAGGAGCAATGCTCCAAGGAGGAAACTTTGTCACAACAAGGCAATCTATTATTGATATTGGTGGATATGACACATCGATTACATTCTACGGTGAAGATACTGATATTGGTAGCCGTATTTCAAAGATTGGAAAGATTCTCTGGACGTTTAATTTTCCTGTGTATGCATCCAGTCGCCGAATGAAAGGTGAAGGAGTTCTTGTTATGGGACTCAAGTATGCAAAAAACCATATTGCAACAACGTTTTTGGGAAAACCTGCAACAATGGAATATATCGACATTCGACCAGGAAATAATAAAAAATAAAAATATGCATCTAGAATCTATTATTAATCTTCTGGTTACGTATCGGTATGTCATGCTCCTTGTATTATCACTGATAGAAGGACCCCTTGTGTGTTTAGGTGCAGGAATCATGATCAGGCTCGGATATTTTGCCCCACTTCCCGCGTTTATCATTGTCATTATCGGTGATATTGTTCCCAACTCGGTTTCTTTTTTTCTTGGCAAGTTCAGTAACAAGAAAACACTGGCCAAGTCCATGCTTGCAAAACTGAATGTGAATGAAAAACATTTTGAGATGCTTGAAAAATTTTGGGTGACCCATACTCACAAAACAATGTTTCTTGCCAAACTTGCTTGGGGGCTTGGGATGCCACTCTTTATGAGCGCAGGAATGACAACGCTATCATTTAAAAAATTCCTTGAAAGTATGACCTGGGTTGCCATTGTGCAATATATTTTCGTGATTAGTCTTGGATACTATCTTGCAAATTCATATGCATCGGTCACAACATCTGATCGTTATATTGAAATCATTGGAATTTTCTTTTCATTTGTAATTATCATAGCGGGAATGTATTACCTTTCGAAATTCGCACGAGAGAAAATGTTGGATGCAGAATAGCAGCAAAAATAAAAACCTGTCACGATTGCGTGTCAGGTTTTTTAAAAATAAAACTACTGATGACATACATAACAAATGTGCAAATAATATCTGCAATTATTTTATGAATATCATGTATGTATTTTATTCTGTAAGAAGAGTACTTGTCCAACAATATGATGATACCAGCATTTATGATAACAGAGATTATTCCACTTAAGAGAAAATCTCTTGTCTGTTTGCGAATGGTTGTTCGATCAGTATTGTTAAATGTTAAATATTTCTGCGGTAAGAAATTGAAAATCTGAAAAAATATTCCCGAAACAATGGATGCAACGAATTCTGAATAGTGATG
>CAIQMU010000101.1 GCA_903873095.1 uncultured bacterium | reverse complement strand
GGGTATAGAGGTTCAGGCCTCTAGACCCAAGAAAACAAGGTGTTTTCTTGGGAAAGAAGGGTGAACTTGACAATTAATTTTTATTTGTGTATAATAGACTTAATCTTTTTTATAACAAAATATATATTATATGCAACCAACAACACTTTTCCGCATCCCTTTTGCAAATCGCTTATTTACAAAAAAATTTGACACTGAAATAGGTATTCTTCAAGATCAACTCATTAATGCAGGTGGAGGTGTAATCAAAACTGAAAAACAAACAAGAACGTACAGTGTTTATCTTGTAGTCAAAAATATTTTTTGGAGCTTTCAAGAAAAATCAATACAAAAAATAGTTGATTTGGCTTTGTCTCCAAAAAGTAATCTAAGTGCCGAGGAAGAAAAAGACTATCTTAATTTTCTCGAAAACGAAGGATGGCAGTCTAATTAAATCTCCAACCAACCCCGTACACTCCCCCGAATTTTATTCGAGAGAGAAACGAGGTTGGTTTTTTATTTGCAAAAATTATTCTGCTTTTGGTTCCTCTGTTGATGTATCAGAAGCTGGTTCTGTTGGAGCCGCTTGTGAAGCTTTCTGAATCACCTCATAAATTTTCATCATCTCATCAGAAAGTTTTTCTGTAGCAGAATGAATCGCATCTGCATCATCCTTGTCTTTGACTTCGCGAACTTTCGCAATTGCATCATTGATTGCAGTTTTTGTTCCCTCGTCAAGTTTATCACCATATTCTTTCATCGACTTTTCTGCCGCGAAGATACTTGTATCAGCGGTATTTTTCTTGTCGATCAAATCTTTTTTCTTTTCGTCTTCTGCTTTGTATTTTTCAGCATCTTCTTGCATCTTCTTGATATCAGCATCAGAAAGTCCTCCTCCTGATTGAACGGTAATACTCGCCTCTTTATTCGTTGCCTTATCAAGTGCGCGTACTTTCAAAATTCCGTTCGCATCAATATCAAACGTAACTTCTACTTGCGGCATTCCACGTGGTGCGGGTGCAATATCACCAAGTGTAAACCGTCCAAGTGATTTGTTATCACTCGCCATCGGTCGCTCACCTTGAACGATATGAATTTCAACACTTGTTTGATTATCACTTGCTGTAGAAAATACTTGTGATTTTGATGTTGGAATCGTCGTGTTTCGTTCAATCAATTTTGTTGCAACAGAACCCATTGTTTCAATACCAAGTGAAAGTGGAATCACATCAAGAAGAAGAACGTCTTTCACATCACCTTGAAGAACTCCAGCCTGAACCGCAGCACCAAGTGCTACTACTTCGTCTGGGTTAATCGAACGATTTGGTTCTTTACCAAATAGTTTTTTCACTTCCTCGACAATTTTTGGCATGCGTGTCTGCCCTCCAACCATGATCACTTCGTCAATTTCACCAATTTTAAATGGCGATGCGGCAATAGCGCGCTTCGTAATTTCAATTGACTTGTCGATAAATGGCGCAGCAAGTTCCTCGAGTTTTGCTCGTGTCATTTTCATGACCAAGTGAGCTGGAACTCCGTCGTTCTGTGCAATAAACGGAATGTTGATTTCAGATTCAACTGATGTTGAAAGTTCATGCTTTGTTTTTTCTGCGGCTTCTTTCAATCGCTGAAGCGCAAGAACATCTTTGGTAACATCGATTCCAGATTCTTTCTTGAACTCTGTCGCGATCCAGTTGATGATTTCGCGATCAATGTCTTCACCTCCCATGTGCGCATCTCCATCGGTTGATTTTACTTCTACCAAGTCAGCTCCAACTTCCAACACTGAAATATCAAATGTTCCTCCTCCGAAATCGTACACTGCGATTTTCTGATCTTTCTTTGAATTGAATCCGTATGCGAGTGCCGCAGCTGTTGGTTCATTAATGATTCGTTTTACGTCGAGTCCTGCAATTTTTCCAGCGTTCACGGTTGCTTGTCGCTGTGAATCATCGAAATATGCCGGTACAGTAATTACCGCCTCGGTGATTGTTTCGCCGAGTTTCGCCTCAACATCTGATTTAATTTTTGCAAGGATCATCGCTGAAATTTCTTCTGGGCGATATTCCTTGTCGCCAAGTTTTACGGACACTCCGTTGTCAGTTCCTGCAGAAATTTTAAATGGTGAATGAGTGAGGTCTTTTTTTACGACTTCGTCATTGAACTTGTGTCCCATGTAGCGCTTGATTCCAAAAATGGTGTTTTCTGGATTTGTTACAGCTTGGCGTTTTGCCAAGGCTCCGACAAGTCGGTCTCCATTTTTTGCAAGTGCGACAATGCTGGGTGTTGTTCGTGCACCCTCAACGTTTTCTATAATTTTTGGCTGTCCGCCTTCGATAATTGCGACAGCACTGTTTGTTGTACCGAGATCGATACCGATGATTTTCATATGTTTTTAAAAAATTAATTTAATAAAATTACTTAAGATATTTTGGAAAAACCTTTTTAAACTTTTCAACTTCTTTTATCATCCATTCGAAATAATTTTCCCATTTTTTCTCATCTTCGAAATTTCCTTCAATATTTATTTTTATTCGACTGGCTTTCTTTTCGGGTAATTCCATCCATTCAAGATTCTCACTTAACTCTGATTCAATTTCAGTTTTATTTCCAAAATGATGTTTGTAAAGTTGCTTATTATTAGGAATATAAAGTTCGATTCCAGCTATTCTATCTCGGAAATTTGCGATGAGTGCCAGGTGCGCCATACTGCTTCCCACGCTTATATTCATCCAGTGTTGACCGTAACTTTTTTGAAATCTAATATTTGAATTATTCTTTCTTGCAAATTCTTTAAGTTGATTCCAGAAATCTAGTTGTTTTACTTTCGTTTCAGTTAATTCTCCATTATCCG
>CAIQMU010000100.1 GCA_903873095.1 uncultured bacterium | reverse complement strand
CGCGAAGTTCCAATAGTTTTTCAAGTAAGACGTTTGGCTTCATGAGTGATTATTCTATCATGAGATGTTGGTTGACTTTTTGGGGAAAAAGAGTAAAGTTATGTAAATTTTTTAACCCTTACTTTAAACAACTCCATATGAACAAAACTTTCTCAACTCTCATCATTCTCATTTCTACTCAAATGGATAGAGACAATGAGACAACTCATGTCTCTATAAAAACACCAGAACTTGTAAAGGAATTTCTTTCTATACAAGCAGACATCAAAAAAATGTCTTCTGATTTCATGACATCTGAAGAAGTGATCGAAAAAGCTTTTGCACGAGAAAAACCAACAATAAAAACTCATCGAGTAAAAGGTGAACTGGCTTCAATTCATAAAGTTCTCAACAAAAAAAACAATGGAAGAAAAAGTTTCGGGACTTCTAGAACTCCTTCCCGATTATGAACAAGGAACTGAATCACATAATCTTGTACTCCGAAGTATTCTCAAGCTTATGTATTCTAGTGCACAATATCTTAAGGGTCAGAGTGTTGGACTACTAAGTCAAATCACAGGTACAGATCAAGTAGATAAGAACGAACTTGTTTTAGAAATACTAAGGGTACGTACCATATTAGAAAAACGAATTCATGCTTCCTAAAAAAATATGAACCTCTCGAGGTTCTTTTTCTTGCAACAAACATGTTTGTCAGTATACTTGAACCATGAATACCTGTATTTTTTGCAAAATCATTTCGCGTGAAATTCCTGCTGATATTGTTTATGAAGATAAGAATTTTCTAGCGTTCCTAGATATCAATCCAACACAAAAAGGACACATCCTCTTGATGCCAAAATCTCACTATCGATGGGTTCAAGATATTCCAGATGATTTAACCCAAGAATCAGCACTGTTACAGAAAAAAATAATGAACTCTTTAACTGCAAATATTGGTTGTGACTATATATTGATTGCAGTTGAAGGGCTTCAAGTAGAACATGCTCATACCCACTTGATTCCGTCTTATTTTGATAAGAAAAATGCAGATTGGCACCATGTAACATACGATCCGGGAGAAATAGCTAAATATGCGAGTAAGATACGCTCTGTGCTATAATAAAACCCTATGAATAAAGAAATCTTTAAAAAATACCAGACGTACCTATTAGGTGGTGTTATGATCCTTGTTATTGCCGTCATTGCAATACTTGCTATAACCCATAAATCACAACCTCTTGCCCAGGATGATGCAGCAACACTTCCCACAGCAACCCAAACATCAGCAATATCAACACCAAGTGTAGAAGTAGCAACATCTACACCAAAAGGAGAAGTTGTTACAACAATGGCACCACAATTACATTTTGTCTCTCAAACAGCAATCGCAACAGCAGATGCAAGTACAACAAAACATGGATTGTTCATGATCCAGTTCACAATTAACTCGGCAGACAAACCACTCTATGTTTCACAAGTATGCAACCCAGCACTTGGAACGAACGGTGTTTCGTTTAGTCTTGTAAAAGATGGAATTGCAACAACCGATGGAATCGGAAATGGAAGTTGTCTCATCAATTCAGTATCAGGCGCAAGTCTTAACGCAGCGAATCGATTTGTGATTCCTGCTTATACTCCAGCAACTCTTCGCATGACTGTCGTTACACATCCATCAGTCAATGGAACATACAAAGTTCGCATTAACCAAGTTGGTTATGCAACTTCTGACAAGAACGGAAATCATGTTCTTGATATGGATGCACCAACGCGCGATCAGATGCAAACAAATACAATCAGTTTGTAATATTAAAAAACACCTTGCGGTGTTTTTTAATTTAACGCTTCAATTCCCGGAAGAGTTCCTTGTGCCAAGTATTCAAGCATCGCACCACCACCCGTCGAGAGAAATCCGAATTTATCTGCCATATCAAGCTGTTCGATCAGTGCAACCGAATCACCTCCACCAACAATTGATTCTGCGTGTGATGACGAAATCAGATTTATAATTTTCTTACTACCATCTACAAATCCATTTTCATAATTCCCCATCGGTCCGTTCCATAGAACAAATGTCGCATCTGCAAATAATTGCGCATATTCATCAAGTCCCTCCGGTGCAATATCTACAATTTTATCACTACGTGTAACATCTAATGCATTTTTTGTCTCGTGACCCTTGTCATTTTCAACAATGACGAGTTTTGGAATAATAATTTTCTCATTTCCAAGAAGTGATGAAATGTTTGCCGTCTCATCAACAAGTGATGCACCGATTTCATATCCCATTTCCTTGTAAAAATTATTAGCAAGTGCGCCACCGATCACGATATGATCAACAATATTCAAGAATTTTGAAATCACAGGAAGTTTTGTTTCAAATTTCGCACCACCTAAAACAAGAATGCTCGGTGAACTTGGCGTAAATGATTTCGACAAATGTTCGATTTCTTGCTCCATTTGAAGTCCTGCAAAACTTGGTAATAGTTTTGGAATTCCTACAAGGGACGCATGTGCACGATGTGAAACTGCAAACGCATCGTTTACATAAAAATCAGCCATATCTGCAAGTGATTTTGCAAACACCTCATCATTTGATTCTTCACCAGGATTACTTCGCAAGTTTTCAAGCATGATTGCATGACCATTTCCCAAGTTATGAATCATTTCGTGCAATCGTTCCCCCGACAGTTCTGGATCAAATCCAATCGTCATCAGTGTTTCCATATAACGAGCAACCGGGCGAAGTGTTTCTTTCGGATCACGACCGATATGTGAAATGATAATTGTTTTTGCACCTGCTTCTTGTAGCCATTGTAATGTTGGAAGTGATTTTGTAATACGATCAGCATCACTTGGGTCAACATGCCCAGCTTCATTTAGTGGAACATTTAAATCAAGACGAAGGAGTACTCGTTTTCCGTGAAAATCTTTTGGGTTTTGATGTGATAAATAATTCATAATTAACTTTTCTCGGCAATTTTTAAAATTTTAATAAATTCCTTTCCATCCAAGCTTGCACGTCCAACAAGTAAACCGTCAACCAAACCATCTTTGAGATATGACTCACTATTTTCTGAGTTCACAGATCCTCCATATAATATGGGAATATTTTTTGTAATTTCAGAATTACTAAGATCTGCAAGCACGGTTTTAATAATGTGTGACATTTCTCTACAATCAGCAGGCTCACATGCCTTCTTGGCCTTACTACCAATTGCCCAAACAGGCTCATACGCAATAACAACACGTGAAATTTCTTCATCAGTTAAATCTACCAATGCCAACCTGATTTGATTTTTTACAAGTTTTACAAACTGATGATCATCATCACGAGAGATTTCGCCAACACACAAAACAGGAATGAGTGGAAACTGCAAAATACTTTTTATTTTTTTATTAATATCACTATCTGTTTCACCAAGTGCACGACGTTCAGAGTGCCCAACGATCACATAACGAGCTTTCGTACCAAAAATCATATCTGCCGAAACTTGTCCTGTGAATGGACCTGCATGTTCCCAAAACGCATCTTGCGAACCAAGTACACATGCACGATTTGTTACTAATTCTCCAAGTGATTCCAAATACACAAGTGGCGGACAAATAACGGTTTCAACGTTTTTCAGTTTTGATGCAATCGTATTTACGGATTTGAATAATTTGCGCGCATCAAGACCACGCGTCGGATTCATTTTCCAATTGGCAATAATTAACTTTTTCATGATCTAAGTATAGCATCCTATCAAGAAAAAATCGTACAAAAAAATCCCCAAAACCTTGCAGGTCTTGGAGATTGTGAATATATCATAATATATGACATATATCACCAGCTTCTTTAATTAACTTGAAATTTACGACTTATTACTGTCTCCCCCTTTTTAAAGAGCGCAAGATAGATACCTGATTTCAGGCCTGATAAGTCTGTCTGTCCATCGGTTGATTCAATTGTTTTTGAAACAAGTGTTTGCCCGAGGACATTGATCACTTGCATCATTGACCCTTCATCTACATTTTTCCAAGTGAGATACTTGTTGTAGTACCAAGCATTAGACTTAGGTGATGATTCATCTGCGATGCCGGTTGTAGTATCAGCTGTAAAGTATTGCAGAAGATAGTCAAATGAAGTATCACCTGTTGCATCCGAGGATCTAATAGTTATTTGATACTGACCTGTAGCTGGTGGCGTATACCATCTGCTTGTATCACTATTAATCAATCCATTTGAAGAAAAGACGTAAGTAGTGTCGCAGACAGGTATTTCATACAATCCTCCTTGGGCTACATAGTTGATGACTATGTGACTGGTATAGGGAGCTGTTCCGTTTGGAAAATTAAGGACGACTAGAAAGTTATTACTCCCGTCCCTCCATCCAAAACCGACCGACATTTGCAAAGTCTGAGCCGATATCAAAAATATCGACATCGAAAAGATAAGTGTGAAAAGTAGTTTTTTCATTGTTTGATATTTTATTATGTGAAAGAAAAATGATTCAGAATATCTTGTTATTATTAAAGCATTTATTTTTAAAAATGACAAGTAAGTTATCCCCATGATAAAAAGCCTTGAAATTCAAGGCTTTTTAAACAATCTTATTAATATTTTGCTGCTGTGTATTGCGCAACTGATATTGGAGTTGAAGAACTCTGAATATAAGCATTCGAATCACCACAACTTGCAACTGGTTTGGCACTACTTGAAATAGTTGGATTTGTAGCCGAATCCGCATAACAACTCGTAACTACACCACTTATTGTTATCTGTGATGGTGTTTGATATGCACACTCGCCCAAATGGAATGCTGAATCGTTTCCATTAAAGGATGTATTATCATCAACTTCATAACCTTGAACTGTTGGGTGCAATGACGAGAGCCATGATGAACATGATTCCCCTGCTGTTCCACCTGTGTCAGTTACTGGATGCCACGCGACTTGACTTGGCGAAGGAGCAGAGGATACTGTCGCAAGTGATGTATCTTTCATACAAATTGCAAATGCATGCGCTGCAGGGTTTCCTGTTCCTCCACAGTGGACATACCATGCTGTACCAGTAACGCTCGTACCTGCTGCATTATTAGTTTGAGGACGACTATCTGTTAGAAGACCATCCGAAGTTCCTCCTCCATTATTATCACAATGTCCACCACCACCCACAAGACTGTATCCAACATCACAGGTTGCTTGTTGTTCGGTACCACCAGTAGTGCCACCATTCACTACATATTCAATCAATCCTCCATTTCCAAAAGTAGAAATTCCTGTTAATGATTGTGCTGATCCCGGCTGCCATGTTGCATTACCACTTGCATCACTTGTCAAAACATAACCCGCTGCAGGACTTCCACTTGTAATAGCAAGTCCTCCAGAAATTGTGGTCGATCCCGAATTGCTCACAGTGAGGCCTTTTCCTGCTGTCGTTCCCATGGCTTGCAAAACACCGAGTCCGTTTTGAAAGGCAAGTAAAGCAGATTGATTCGTTGAGGCACCCGCCTGAAAATAACCTTGATTTGCAAATACGCCACCACCAAACCAACCATTCATGGTCGCAAACAAATTTCCAGTACCTGTACCAGCCAGACCAAGATCTCCTAATTTTGTCTGCATGAATGTTCCTGTGTTTACGGGAGCAGGAACATTTCCTGATGGTGCAGGTCCTGATGGATTTGTGTAAGCAAACGCAGCTGTTGCAAGAATAGCAACCGCGGCGACAACGACAAGTATTTGAGCAGTGGTTTTAAATTTATGTTTCATAATTATGATAGATAAGATGGATAATTAGTTTTCTTTGTAAATCGGTTTTGGAACAGTTGGTGTTTGTGTTCCTGTACCACCACAACCATTAGGATTCGAACATATCACGGGACACATGACGGATGTTGTTGATGTTACTGTTGCTGGTGTATATCCGGTAACAGCTGTACATGTAAGGGTAACATTATTTGTTAATCCATTTTGAGGAATTCCTGTGATTGTTGCAGAACCATTTATTGGTTGAGATCCTGTAAATATTGCTGAGCCCGAATAACTAGCTGAACACATTGATGTTCCTGTCGATGTCCAAGATAGTGTTGTGTTTCCATTTGAACATCCTGAGGAATTCAATTGTGCAGAGGCAGTATTTCCACCAGGGGGTGGGGGGGGTGTATTACCGCTACACTGAGCTGGATAGGTTGCACCTGATGCAAATGGATAATTATAAGAGAAATTAGTTCCTGCATATTGCCCTTCCCCTGCACAGGTACACGGTGATGGTTTCCCATAGTTTGTAGCGTTCGTATCAGTACAACTTCCTGGTGTAAGTGGTGCCGGAGGTGTAATCGATACCCCATCAAAACCTATCCATCCTGCAACTTCACCTCCCCATGCATATCCACTGAATTTTCCATAACATGGTGCAGATGTCGGAACTGTTGGGCAAACATCAGTTGGGTCTGCATCATAAGTAACACCAAATGATCCATTTGCAACATGACCTTGATATGTATTACCACTCATATTTACCCACCCATCCCATCCACCAGTATTTTGAGTATTCGTGTCTTCGCCCGCAATAAATCGTGCCCATCCTGTAACAACACAAGCCCTTCCTTTACTTGTAAGACACACTGAATCAACTTTTGCCGGTGTTGTTGGTAAAACATTTGGTCCTCCTAATATTGTAAATGTTGGATAAGGACCCGATGGTGTAAAATCAAGCCATCCTCCATATTCACTCCAAGCATCACCAGAAAGTGTTCCCACTGCAGGATCAAGGTCTACTTTGTAATATCCATTTCCATTTGTACCCGTATCCGTTCCATTCATACTAATCCAGCCAAGTCCACGACCACCTTGATGATTACTTGGTGTAATATTTTGATCACTACCATTTGGCATATCAGACCATGCCCATCCATGTAAATCTTGCGGTACAGCCATAAGTCCACCAGCAAATGCTCGTGATACTACACGATCATGGAAATTAACAACCAGTAAGGCAATAAGTGCAACCGAAGCAGTCCACTTGAGAATATTTAGATTTCGAATCATTTTCTTATTCATAATTATTTTGGTTGCATTGCTTTCCAATCAGCAAATCCTTGTTGATACATTGCTTGCAACTGTGCTGCTTGAGCTGTAATTTGTGCAGAAGTTGCAGGTGTTACAGGATTATTTTTGAAAAATGTTGCTGCTGTTTTTTGCGAGGCTGCTTGCGCAGCTGCGACAACTTTTGGATCTTTACTTTGCGGATATGCTGCGAAGAATGCTTGGGCTTCTTGCGCTGAATGTTGGAATGATTCTGCTCGATATTCATTTTGGAGCATCTGCTCTTTTATTTCTGCCTGACGCACAAACCATGCAACGAGTCCAAGAGCGATGAGTACCGTGATAAACCCAAGTGCTGTAATCGTCATTATTTTTTTATGATGACGTGTTCGATCATCTGCACGTAAAACACTTTCTG
>CAIQMU010000099.1 GCA_903873095.1 uncultured bacterium | reverse complement strand
TTCACTACAATCTCTTTCAAGTGACTCGGTTTCGTTTTCGTTTACAGAACCAAATAAAGCAATGGTTGTTCGTGGAATTGGAGACCCAAGTTTTACGTATTTAGTAATGCCAATGAACAGATAAAACCTCACCCCGTCGCGCAAGCGCGCCGACCCTCTCCTGGAAGGAGAGGGTTTTGCTTCGATAGATTTTTATTTTGAACTCTGAACGAAGCTGTCTCCCCCTCCTAGGGGGAGTGCCCGTAGGGCGAGGGGGTATGGGTGAGGTTTGTGCTGGTGATCTGATATAATCATCTTATGAATCTCGCAGACTATGCAAAAAAATTTTCTGGTGCAGTGACCGAGGAAACAAAAGCACGTAATGCAGTTGTTGCGGCAGTAAAAGAAATTCTTGGTGTGGATCTTGATCGATCAAAAATTAGAATTTCAAAAGAGGTTGTTTACATAACAGGATCATCTGCACTTCGTTCAGAAATTAATATAAAACAAGAGAAATTACTTGCGAGTATTGAAAAACTAGATCCGGAACTGAAAATTAAAAAAATACAATAATATTGACTTTATATTTTAATAATGTTATAAAACAAAAAAGCAATTTTGCAAAACACCATAAATAAAATAGAAACAATGTGCGAAACAGATCTAGTTAGTATAATTAATTCCAAGATTAAATGGGGTAGGTATAAGCGTAAAAAAATAAAAGACATTCCCATTGATTACCTTGTGATGCAAAGTAAAAATCTAAAAACATGTTCCGACGAGACACTTATTGACTTCATTGAAAAAAATCTGATCATCCTAAAACAATCTTTATTAGAAGGAAAGACTTATGTTAAAGATATTTCTTTTTCACAAGAAAACAAACATATCGAATATGTTGTTCCGGATGATTACAAAATCAAGAAGGTTACAAACTTTGAAAAAAACCAAGAGGTTAAATGTTCAACTGGTAAAAAAGGATTCTCATCTCAAAAAGATGCAAATACTTCTATAAAGACAATTAGAAATCATTCAAAAACAAAGTATGAAATACCAGTAAGATCTTATCTTTGTGATATTTGTAAATCTTGGCACTTAACTTCTCGTCATGAAAAAGAATGGGAAGGCAAAAGAAAGAAAAAATGAATTCAAAAATCCTACTCGAAAAAGTAGGATTTTTTTATTTAACTATTGAATTGTAATACTTCCATCAAACTCACCTCGATTATAAACAGAATCAGTCGCGATGATCTTGAGTTGATTCGTACCACTAACCGCGTTTACATCAGCCGGAACGAAACTAAACGAAGCAGGGTTCGAACTCGTTCCAATAAACTGACCATTCAAATAAAAATCAGCTTTTTGAATTGGGTAGTGGCCCGTAATTGATGTGATAAGCGTTGCTTGATCATTAATATTAAATACTGAACCAGGATTAATATTTGAAACAGTCACAACTGGTTCATTTGCTGCAGTATGAACATCATCATACGCGGTTGGTTTCGTTGGATAAGGCGGAACAATATTCGGATGGTTTACAATCCAGCTTTGGAACTCTGCTTCCCATCTGGAATATTGTGAACTGGTTGCGGTTGGATCAGCAGGTTTTGACCCTGTTGGATTTGCCGGATCAATCCAGTATAAAATAGTATGAGGATCAGGGATCACAATTTCTTTTTTTGTTTCGGGCGGAGTCAAATCAGTTGCGAGTTTCCCTGAGATACTATCAATAAAATAAGATGTTCCACCCGCCCATTGACCACGGAGTACTGGAGCCTTTGTATAATAATTTGCATCTTCGGTTGGGGTTGGAAACGTTTCGTTTGCACCCGGATTGTTATAGGGCAACACCTGAAGTGCGGCATCCATAAACGTTCTCCATGCGGGACCTGAAATTCCGGAACCGCTCTTCATGGGCGTGTTGTCATTGTTTCCCGTCCACACACCAACAGCGATTGATGGTGTGTAGCCAAACACCCACGCATCACGATCGTCGTTTGTTGTTCCGGTTTTTCCAGCAACCTGTCGATTACCGAAATAGAAAAACGAGTTAGCGCCAAACAAAGGTGTTCGTGCAACATTATCCGAAAGAACACTGTCGAGTTTCGCAATCGCATTTGGATCCATAACAGTCTGAGGTGCTGGTGTATATTTTTCCAAAACATTTCCTTGTGCATCATCAACCTCGAGAATTCCTGTTTCAGGATTTCGCACACCATCGTTTCCAAACACACTGTACACACTTGTCATATCAAGAAGTGAAACCTCGCCACCCCCGAGTACAAGCGTAAGCCCATAACGTGATGCGTCACGGTCAAGGGTTGTAATCCCAAGATTTTTTGCAGTTGCAAGCGCATCGTTGAGTCCGACCATTGAGAGAAGTTGCACAGCGGGAATGTTTCGTGATTGCGCAAGAGCGTTACGTAAACTAATAGGTCCTAAGAATTTATTATCATAATCATTTGGTGAGTAACAAGGCGAGGGACTTGTATGATCAAACGCATCACAAGGCCCAAACTGTGTTGGAATATCAAACAAAACGGTTTCAGGTTCAAATCCTTTTTCGAATGCGCGTCCATAAACAATAGGTTTGAACGATGATCCTGGTTGGCGACCAGCCGTTGCGACATTGAATTGTCCATCGATTGTCGTGTCTGAATAATTTCGTGATCCAACCATTGATAGAATCTGTCCCGTTTGAGGATCAATTGCGACAAGTGCCGAGTTTGATGCATCGTAAGCTGTCTGATTTGCGAGTGCATTTTGCAAAATAGTTTTTTCAGCAACTTGTTGTAAGTTCCAATCAAGAGTCGTAATAACTTTTAATCCCGAGTTAATAGCATCGTCACCATATTTTTGCTCCAAGTAGTCGCGGATGTACTGAACAAAATGAAGCGCCTTACCAGACTCATCTGTTTGAGGAAGAAAAACAACTGTTTCAGCAAGTGCACTGGTATATTGATCTTGTGTGATATATCCTTGAGTCAACAAATCTTTTAAAACAATATTTTTTCGAGTATCAAGTGCGGATTTGTGAGAACCATAAGGCGAGTAATATGAAGGAGCGTTTGGAATTGCCGCCAAGTAAGCAGCTTGAGCAACATCCACGTCGGCTGCATGAACCCCAAAGAATGATTCACTCGCCTCCTCGATTCCATAAATCGTTCCGCCGTAGGGTGCTTCGTTCAAATACGTTGTAAGAATAGCGTCTTTGGTCATCATTCGATCGAGCTTGATAGCCAAGATCCACTCTTTTAATTTTCGAGTGATACTATGCTGATCAGTAAGAAGTGTCAGTTTGATAAGTTGTTGTGTAATGGTTGATCCACCTTCGGTTGTTGAAAACCCAGGAACAATATCGGCAACGATAGCGCGCAAAATTGCCCTTGGTTGGATTCCACCATGTTTATAAAAATCTTTATCCTCGACGGAAACAATAGCTTCTTTTGCAATAGGTGCAATGTCGCCACTGGTTACAACGGTCCGTTTTACATTGTCATGAACGTCGTATAGCACAACCGTTCCCGTGCGATCGTAAATTTTTGTTGAACTTGAAATTTGTCTTTGGGTAAATGTATCAAGTGATGGAACTTGTAAAAATGAAAACCAAATAAGAATTACTGAAATAAGCAAAACACCAAAGGCAAGAATCCCCCAAAAAATGGAAACCTTGTGAGTTTTTGCCCAGCTCCAAAACCCAGTTGGATGTACGTGTCCATGATTGTGAATGTGTTGTGTCATAAGGTCAATAGTACAAGAGTTTGATGTTTTGTGCTAGAGTATTTTGGTATGGAAATTA
>CAIQMU010000098.1 GCA_903873095.1 uncultured bacterium | reverse complement strand
TGATTCGGTTCAAAAATATTCACAGTTTCTGAATGTTGATTTGGACCATAATGGAACCAATGATTTTATCAATTGGTCACCGACAAATGGTGGCGCAACAGTCGGTGATTCAACAGTTACAGGAAATATTTGGGGAGAAACAGTTGGGTGGATTAATTTAGCGCCGACTAATGGAGGTGTTACAAATAATTGTTCAGGAGTACTTGGGGGATATGCATGGGGGCAAAATACAGGATGGATCAATTTTGCACCGACAAATGCAACAGGTGGAAATAAGCCACAAATTAATACAACAACGGGGCAAATTACGGGAACGGTTTGGGCACAAAATTATGGTTGGATACAATTGAGTTCTCCAGATGGAACCTATTCAGGTCTTGTAACATCATGGCATGGATGTACTAGTGGAGGAGGATCAGGTGGTGGAGGAGGATCAGGTGGTGGAACAACAGCTGGAGGATGTGCTGCGCCACTACAAATTTTAAATGGTATTTGTCAATCACCAACAGTTCCTCCTGTAAATCCACCAAATAATCCACCTATTACACCAGTGGTGCAACCTATAATAAATCCAACAATAGGAACAGGTGGTGGTACAACTACAACAAGTAGTAATGGGGGAGGCTCAGTAACACCTATTTCTCCATCTCTTCCAAATACGACACCTCCTTTTATACCGCTTCCGATATCTCAAGTGATCTCTGGTGCTTCAAACAGTAGTTCTTCTTTAGTTGTCGAAAATTTTGCAGCGGGATTCTTTGGAGGGAGATCTTCGTCATATTGGTGGTTGTTACCAATCGTAGCTGCCCTGGGTCTTATTTCAACAATTCCAGGACTTATTACACGATTTGCGAATATTGCACTTGCCTTCATATTTGGTCGTAAACGAGCGCGAGGAATTGTTTATGATTCTGAAAATAAAGAACCACTTGACCCAGCTTATATTTCAGTGATTGATGTTACTACAAATCAAGAAGTCATGAGTCAGATTACGGATATTCATGGACGATATGGATTTATTTTGAAACCGGGTACTTATAAGTTAACTGCAGGAAAAACACATTACGTATTTCCATCACAAAAACTTATAGGTAGAACAAATGATGAGGTGTACAACGGTTTATATTTTGGTGAACCATTTACGGTTACTGACCCAAATCAAGTAATTACAATGAATATTCCAATGGATCGTATTGGTGTTGATTGGAATCAAATTGAAAAAGAACGAACAAGTATTGTTCGTAAACTTATCTATACTCCGAGTTGGCTTGCAACATTATTTGATACCTTGTTCGTAATTGGATTTATCATTTCAATTGGTGTGACGTATTATTACCCAATTTGGTGGAATATTCTTGTAACGGTATTATATATAATCATTGCAAGCTTACAGTTTATGGGTTATGGTCCTATCCATGCGGGCATTATCAAGAAACAAGGCGCACCACTCTCGTTTGCAATTATTCGTGCGTTTAGTGCGACACTTGGTCGTGAGGTTGCTCATACGGTAACAAGTGAAGTGGGTGGATATTATATGCTTGTTGCAAAAGGTGATTATTATTTGAGTATTGAATCTAAAAATCCGGATGGAACGTATGTTGTGATTGCAAAAACTCCGGTTATGCGTGCACATGCGGGTGTGATCAGTCGATCGTTTGATATATAGACTTCACCACCCCTCCGCCTCGCACCACGTAGGTGATTGCGACAATCAGAGCCTCGGCACCTCCCCTTATCAAGGGGAGGATTCCGAACACAAAACACTGGCGCAAGTCAGTGTTTTTTGCTATAGTTTTTTTCTATGAACCATATTGAACGAACACTTATTATTTTTAAACCTGATGCCGTGACACGCGGAATTGTAGGGGAAATCCTTTCTCGTTTTGAGAAAGTGGGGCTTAAAATTGTTGGAGCAAAAATGCTTGTTCCAACAAAGGAGCAGTTTCATCATCACTATGAAACAATTGGGACGATGATTACTCGACATGGTGAAACAATTTTTAATAATACTGTTGCCATGATGCAAGAATCACCAGTACTCATCATGGTTCTCGAAGGAGTAGAAGCTGTTGAAGTTGTTCGTAAGATGAACGGCAAAACAGAACCAAAATCATCTGCTCCAGGAACAATCCGAGGGGACTATGCGCATATGAGTTATGCGCATGCTGATGGAAATGGAATGGCTCTTAATAATATTATTCATGCATCAGGTGATCAAAATGAGGCGAAGCTCGAAATCGCACATTGGTTCGCAGAATCAGAACTTTTCAGTTACAACTCGATTCATGATCTTTCTGCACAGCGACGAAATAAGTAATTATTACATTTTCGGCGAAAATTCTTTCTCGCCGTGAGCGCAACTTTGTTCTCGTCGCAAAGCCGACTCGAAAAAGTGTGCATCTCCCGGCTCAACGAATTTTCGCCTTGCCTGATAAGACTATTTTCTGTGGATTTGTGTTTTAGAAAACGGGTGTATACTGAGTATGCCTCCTAAAAGATTTTTAACAAAAAAAGTTTAGGGAATCTGCGTGGAATGTATCCTTGGATATATTCCCAAGAAAACCATTTTATTGGTTAGAAAAGATTCTTTTAAGGGGACACAAGCCTCGCTTTATGCGCGGTTTTTTGTTACTCTAACATCATGAAACAACGATTTCCTTGGCGACTTGCCTTGTGGTATATCTTCTTCGTTGCCTTGGTTTTCGGGCTCGATTTGGTGCGATATCATCATCACAGTCTCTTTTATCTCTTCCCTCATTTCGACAAGTTTTTGCATACATGTGCAGGAATCGCATGTGGTATTTTTGCATGGGTTTTTATTGAGTGGTTTGTTCCAAGCATTACAACATTTCAAAAATTTTTCATTATCATGGGCTGTGTAGTTTTTGTTGGTGTCGGATGGGAAATTCTAGAACGCATATTTCCATTGCTCAACGTCAAGATTATGCCATTTGATATAACCGACACGACAACTGATATCCTTTCTGATATACTTGGCGGACTTATCCTTTTTACTTATACATTACTATGACACCATCCAAAGGCGAACATTTTGCAAATTTAACATTCCACGGCGCAACAGGCGAGGTTACTGGTGCGAACTTTTTACTTGAAATTGATGGTAAAAAAATTCTTGTTGATTGTGGAATGCATCAAGGAACAAAACTCGAGGAAGACAAAAACTTTTCTGCATTTGCATACAATCCTAAAGAGATGGAATTTTTGTTTGTAACACATGCCCACCAAGACCACATCGGAAAAATTCCAAAACTTGTTCGTGATGGATTTCGTGGGGTTATCTATTCAACAGAACCGACGCGCGAAATTTCTAAATTGATGTTTCAAGATGCGCTTGGACTCATCGAAGATGATGCAAAAGATAGAAATGTTGATCCATTGTATGATCAAAACGATATTGATCAGGCGATTAAGTTATGGAAAATTATTCCATATCACGACCCGGTTGTGATCACTGATGATTTGAAGGCAATTGCGTATGATGCGGGACATGTTCTGGGTTCTACAATGTGGGAATTTAATTTCAAGGGAAAGCGCATGTTGTTTACGGGTGATCTTGGAAATACGCCGACAACACTTTTAAAAGATACTGAAGTTTTCGAGGAACCACAGTTTCTCTTGATGGAATCAGTATACGGTGATCGCAATCATGAACAAGAAGATCGCCGTGAACATTTGTGTCGTGTGGTAAATGATTCAATTGCCGAGAAGGGAACGCTCATGATTCCAAGTTTCTCACTTGAACGAACACAGGAAATTTTGTTTGATCTTGATCAATTGGTTCGAAATAATCGCGTTCCGCAGGTTCCGACGTATTTGGATTCTCCTCTCGCGACGTCTATTACAGAACTGTACAAAAAGTTTCCTGATTACTTGAACAAGGAAGCACGCGGACTCGCACAAAAGGGTGATCCTTTGTTTGATTTCCCTGGTCTTACGATTATTGAGACGCGCGATGAATCAAAAGCGTTGAATATTGCACCTGATCCGAAAATCATCATTGCGGGTTCTGGAATGATGAACGGTGGGCGTATTGTGCATCATGCAGAACATCATTTGCCTGATCCGAATGCGACATTATTACTTGTTGGTTATCAGGCACAAGGAACACTTGGTAGCACAATTCAGCAAGGCGCAAAAACGGTTCGTATTCACGATCA
>CAIQMU010000097.1 GCA_903873095.1 uncultured bacterium | reverse complement strand
TCCCCCTCCTTATGGAGGAGGGGCTAGGGGTGGTGGTTATTTTCTTGACAAAAAACCTTCTTTTTGCTAAACTGCCCCAACGTATGAAAACAAACAAGTCATTCACAAAACGGCTTACGGTTACGAAAAACGGGAAAATCAAGGCGCGACGCCCTGGTATCAACCATTTCAACGCCAAGGAAAGCCGTAGTGCCCAATTGAATGGTAAGGTCGAGAAGAACTTCACGATGACTGCCAAATCAACCGCTCGGTTTTTGCCAGGTCTCGTTAAATAATCCCTATCCCCTAATTATATGTCACGAGTAAAACGAGGAGTAAACGCACTCAAGCGACGCAAGTCAGTCTTGAAAGATGCAAAAGGAATGCGACATGGTCGATCTCGAAAAGAGATCATGGCCAAGGTCGCGCTTCGAAAGGCTGGAGTTCATGCTTTTGCACACCGTAAAGACAAGAAGTCTGATTTCCGAGGACTTTGGATGGTTCGCTTAAACGCGGCTCTCCGACCGCTTGGATGGTCATTCTCAAAATTTATTGATGCTGCTAAAAAGAAAGGTTTCGATCTTAACCGAAAGGTATTGTCTGAAATCGCTCAGCAGGATTCAGTTGCATTTGAACGAATTGTTGCGCAGGTTAAATAAAAAATCCCTTACGGGATTTTTTATTTGACTTAACTTGATTAAAATGATATTTTTGATTTAAGTTATATTTCTCACTAAAAATACGATAATGAAAAGACCATTAACAATTCTAGATGTTCCACAAGATCCTCTCTATCGAACCAATGTGAAAAAGGATGATATCAATGCCTTTTTCAAGATTCTTCATGAATGCGGAGGAAATGAAAAATATACTGCAGTAAGAAAGTTACACGAAAGGCAAACATCAGGACTAGATGAAACAATACCAGTATATTTCTCTCTTCCAAAAACTATTAACATTCAAGATTTTAACAGGAAATTTTGTGGGTCAAAATAAAATCCCTTTCGGGATTTTTTTATTTCAAACTTTTTTCTCTCTCCCGTTTAACAACAGCAATAAGTTGTTCAACCAGTCGATTCGGATCCTTGTCGAATACGATATTGTCATGCGGGCGTTCAATATCGCGCGCCATGATATCGCGCAATAACTCTACTGTATCCCAGTTGCCTTCCAAAATTCCAATCGGCTTGCGATCTTGAAATGCAACCGTAAACTCGTGAATGGTTCCAATACGACCACAGCCAAAAATAATGGCATCACTTGAGCGCATGAGAAGCAAATCAGATCCTGCATATCCAAATCCTGTATACACAATCATGTCCAAATTTTCTGTTGGTAAACGATATGTTTCCTCGTGCTCACACAAGTTCGAAGCAGGAGAAAATCCCACCGTCATTCCGCCTGCACGTTTGGCACCACGCGCTGCCCACATCGGAAATCCGTTTACGGCAGATGTCGTCACAACACATTTATGATTCGCTAAAATCCCACCGAGTTCCTCTGCGCGATCGAGTGCATCAACTCCGCAGTGCGATGTTTCGCGTGCACCTGAAATACAGATTTTAATTGGTTGATCAACCAATGAGTTTTTCTTCATAACTAAATTATAGCTTGGATAAAAATAAAAACCAAGGATTCCTTGGTTTTTATTTTGTCTCAATTGTCACAAGGTTTGTAAATCCCGCCTCATCGTTCACCGTTTGATTATCTATCATCAAGTGCCTCTGAAACGATCCACTATCATGAATTTGATTAGAATCTCTGAAAAAACCTTCTGAATACGCTCCTGTGTCACACATCATCAGATCATACACCAGTGAAGCATTGTTTTATCTTTGATATTAAGGGCCATGATCAAGAAATCGCGCATCGTTATCTTATCGGTACAATTGAGAATAAACTTCTTGCCATCTTTCGTCTGACAAATTGCACGCCATTCAAATTTTCCAGGACTGTGAGTATCCACTCTTTCGAGACCTTCCCAAATCGCTGGAATCTGTTGATAGAGTGAACCACCTTCGGCAGTTGCTCGACTAACGAGTGCATCGGCTTTTACTTTGTCAACGGAATTAGTACTCTCATCTCTTAATCGATAAAGATCGATCTTACCTGAAGGTCCAATATAAACAAAACCTGACTTTGAATAAGAAGAACTTCCGACAGAATTACCATTCTCAATAGCAACTCCTTCTATTTTTCCATCTGAGTTTTTGTAAGCACCCGCAAAAGCAATTACTGTTTCCGAACCACGACTCCGACTTTCCTGGTTTACCGCTTCAAAATTAATCTTTGGACTAAACAATTCTGGATTGGATTCCTTGGTATAAAAATGAGCTTTCGTTTGTCCTTCATTGAACCAAAAGATGGAGGCTACGGTCTTTTCCTGTCCATTTTCTAAACCGACTACCTGATCTCTTTGAAATCCACTGGGCATATTCTGGTCCGCTCTTTTCTCTGTCCTGACCGGATCGATTACACCATGTTCATATTTAAGATTACCATTTTGACCAAAGGATTCATTGATATTTAGCATTACAAATGCAGTAGTAATTGCCATTCCGATATTTCTGAACTTATTTTCCATATCGGGATTATATACTACAGTAAAATAAAAACCAAGATTCAAACACCCAGCATCATACATTCTTTACAAATAATTTAAATATGATAATGTAAAGAAAAATATAAACCATGCAAAATTTAATAGACAAATACGGACTGACTATATACATGGAGAGACCCTTCTCTGTGTTCAATCTCGGAGATTTCTCAGCTGATAAAAACTTTAAGGATTCACGATTCTTCGAAGTTACTGCAAACCCCCAACCTTCTTATGATGAAATGTTTCCGTTTACAATGCAAGATGATCCAAGGGAAATGTTTGATCTTTATCTCCTTGACTACTCACATGATATTGATACCGTTTCGTTCTTGACTGATGTCGCAAACGATCCAACTCTTCGGTTCGTAGGGGTTCATGGAATGATATTACTAGTCGAATCGTTCTATGGATTCATCCCCACTAACAAGAACATTGTCTCCCCTGCGTATCAATTCACAAGGAGTTACCTGGTACCAGGAACCGAAAACAAAGCACAGATACCTTATTTTCATTTCGGAAGTCATGATGTAAAACTTCTAGTGAAGTACTCAGATTCACGAACAAGCGAACTCTCTGACCCAGATGAAGAACTCATTCTCATTGGAAAAATTTGCAATTAAGGCAAATCAAAATCACGCATATCCTGCGTGATTTTTTCTTGGCAACATATTAGAAAAACAATTCTGTCGTTTCCCCCTCCTTCGGCACAACCGCATGAACCCCTACCTTGTCGCGCAGATGTTCAGCAAGAGTTTCTTGGGATCGTTCTTCACCCATACAACAAAAGACAATCTCAATATTTTTCTTGATCGAGTCAACGAACTCAACAAGTTGATCAGCACCTTTATGTCCAGAGTATCCAGAAATCGTTTCAATGCGGGCACGAACAGGAATTTCATGATCGTGAATACGAACCGTTTTTGCGCATCGCTGAAGAGGGTAAG
>CAIQMU010000096.1 GCA_903873095.1 uncultured bacterium | reverse complement strand
CGAAGCCAAGTGTAAACGTCTGCAGTGACGCGGAGCAAACTTCTTGCGCGCGATTACTAAAAGGAATAGATCTCGCAAAAGACCAGTCATATTTTTTGTGGACACTCACAAACGAACAACTTGAAAAAATACTTTTTCCAATTGGACATTTACAAAAATCAGATGTTCGAAAACTTGCCGAGAAATACAAACTACCAACAGCAACCAAAAAAGATTCCCAAGGAATTTGTTTTATCGGTGAAATCGATATGAAAGATTTCTTGCGACACTATATCGACGTAAATTCTGGAAATATTCTGAGTGTCGACGGAGAAATAATTGGAACACATGATGGCGCATTATTTTATACACTTGGCGAACGTCATGGTTTTATGATTACAAAAAAATCAACGCATGATATGCCGTACTATGTTGTTTCAAAAGGTATTGAAAACAATACGATTACTGTTTCGCAAGATCCAGCGAGTTTTGAAAACTCAACAGATACGATATTAATCGATTGTGTATGGCGACAACCAATTATCGCTGATAAGAAATATACGGCACAGATTCGTTATCATGGAGAATTTAAACCATGTATTATTGTTCAAGGAAAAAATAACGAATGGATTGTTCATTTTGATGAATCAGATTTTTCATTATCACCAGGACAGTCAGTTGTTGTGTATGACGATGAAGTCTGTATTGGTGGTGGTGTCGTGAAATAATTTTTTACTTTTCTGAAAATTCTGCTACAATGCCTCCATTATGAATCCTTGGAGAATTGCATGGAAATTAACAATAGGAATTTTTGCTTTGATCGGACTTGCATTCGTTGCCATTTTTATTGCAATGCGGTTTGGACTTACCAATGTACGTGGAACCATTGCCGAGCGTAATGCCTCATTTTTAACTGACACCACTAAATCAGTTATTGGTACGAATAATGCATCGCAGTCAGTTATTTTATGCAAGGTTCACGCACTTGCAAATTTTGCACCACTGACAGCACAGCAGATTGAAACAGCTTATGGACAAACAGGAGATGCGAATCTTGTCTCGACAATGTTTGATGTTTCTTCAATTCGATTTGCGAATACAAATTTGCAATCAAGTTTTGATATTTGTGCAACAGCTGTTGTTCCCGACACAACACCGATTACACAAACCGCATATGCATGGGCCGATTCTCCTGAATGGTCTGTTATGAAATCTGCATTTGTTCGTGATCAAGATACGATTAATCGTGCGGCACACGATGCGGGAATTTCACCACGACTTCTTCTTGGTGGAATTATTGGTGAACAATTCAGATTTTTTACAAGTGATCGCGAGGCGTTCAAACAATATTTTGAACCTTTGAAAGTTCTTGCGTCACTATCACAATTTTCATACGGTATTGCAGGACTTAAACCTGATACCGCAAAACAAATCGAAAGTTATTTGCATGATTCGACATCTGTTTATTACTTAGGTCCTGATATGGAAAATGTGATTACATATCCTGCTGCTTCTGATCCTGATACAGTTCGTTTTAATCGCATTACTGATACCAAAGACACGTATTATTCATATTTGTACGCGGGATTATTTATGCGTGAGGTGATCGTGCAATGGAAAGCTGCTGGATACGATATTTCAAATCGTCCTGATGTTCTCTCGACATTGTATAATCTTGGATTTAATCGATCGATTCCAAAAGCTGATCCAACAGCAGGAGGTGCGCCGATTACGGTAAACGGAACGGATTATAATTTTGGAGATCTTGGATATCAGTTTTATTATTCCGGAGAACTTCAACAAGAATTTCCGTACGTATCACCGCAGTCACAATCTCAATCACAATAAAAAGTTTTTAAAATTATTTTGTTATCCACAAAATAATTTTTTTGTTTACGTATTCGATGTATAATCATTGTATGAATTTCAATTCTTTAGTACTTCAAATTTTTGATGCAGGATTTTTGCTTATCATTGCAAAAATTTGTCTTGCGATGCTACTTGGATTATTACTTGGTCTTGAGCGAGTCTATGCTCACAAGACGGCGGGTATGCGAACATATGCACTCGTAGCTGTTGCGTCTTGTTTCTTTGTTATTATTTCAATCGCGCTCTCCACTGGTATGGCACTGCAATTTGTTGGAGGATTCAATGTTGCCTATATTCCTGGGAGTATTATCGTTGGTATTGGTTTTCTTGGTGCAGGACTTATTATTTTCAAGGATGGACACATCGAGAATTTGACGACAGCGGCAGGGCTTTGGATTGCAGCAGGAATTGGTATTGCCACAGGACTTGGAATGTTTCGTGAAGCAATTTTTGCAACAGTTCTTACATTATTTGTTATGGGTGGACTTTCATTTGTTGAGCGAAGTATTCGATTGAAATATTTCCCGGATCCTGAATTTCAGAATTCTCTTGAAAAGACCAAAAAACCGGCCCGTAAGCGAGTTGTGAAAGTTTCTGTGAAATAGTATACTTTCAGCATTAATTAATAATAATTACGTTTTATATTTTATGTCTATTTTTCTTTTAACACTTATCGCTGCGATTGTTTCTCAGATTCTTGCATCTATTTGGTACATGCCACTTTTTGGTAAAAAATGGGGTAAGGCTACCGGGCAGACCATGCCTACAGACCCAGAAGAAATTAAGAAGGGGCGCAAGGCAATATGGGTTTCACTTGCGCTTAACTTTGTTGGAAACTTGTTGATGGCATTCGTACTCTTCTTGATTCTTGCAGGATTTGGTGCTGCAACAATCCCACAGGCACTTATTACAGCGGGAGTTTTATTCCTTGGATTTGCTGTTCCTTTTCAAATGGGCGCAGTTATGTGGAAAGGATTTTCAGTAAAACAACAATTGCAGCAATTTGGAATTTCAGCAGGATTCCAGCTCATCAACTTTGCAGTTTGGGCGCTTATCTTTGTTTGGTTGATGTAATTTCAAATTAAATTTGGACAAGTAAAAAGCAAGCCCTATGGCTTGCTTTTTTCAGATAAATTTTTTCTAAAGATTATTTTATGTGGAATATCTTAAGATAAATTCTTGTGCTAGATTATTGAGATGAAAAATATTGCTTTCATAGATGCTGCAAATATAATACTTTCCTCGCAAAGAGCTGGAATGGATATTGACTTCTTGAAGTTAAAAACCTATCTGGTTGATAAATTTAAAGTTGAAAATATTTATTATTTTACAGCAAACCTGAAATCCATTCATGAAGAATTAAGGGTGTTGGAAATGAATAATTTTTCCCTTGTCCTAAAACAGGTTTATTTTGAAAAATCAAAAACAAAAGCAAATTGCGATGTTGAAATATCGCATTATATAACCAAGATGGTTGAAAGTGGTGAATTATCAAAACTTATCTTACTTAGTGGAGATGGAGATTTTTCAATATTACTTGATTATGCAAATAAGAATGATATAGACACGGTTCTTATGTCTACCGATGTGAAGACAACCTCGAAAATCCTAAGAGTTAAAAAATATTTAAAGATTATTTTCTTAGAACAGATAATTACAAAAATAACCAAAGAAAAGACCCCGGCAAGTACGTGACTTGCAAGGGTTCCTTTTCGGTATTTTCATAGTATACGATTGTAAAAAGAAAGTCAAAAGGTGCTTTTTTTATTCCCAAAAATATGCTACATTTTCGCCATGCTAACTTCATCTGAAATACGTTCAAGGTTCTTGGAATTCTTCAAAAAACGCGGACATGCAATACTCCCAAGTGCGTCACTTGTTCCTGAAAATGATCCTTCGGTGCTTTTTAATACGGCTGGAATGCAACCACTTGTTCCATATTTGATGGGGCAACAGCATCCCCTTGGAACTCGACTTGCAAATGCACAGAAATGTGTAAGAACACAAGACATTGAAGAAGTTGGTGACAATACGCACGATACGTTCTTTGAGATGCTCGGAAATTGGTCACTTGGAGATTATTTCAAGGAAGATGCAATTAAGTGGAGTTATGAATTTTTGACGAGTGAAGACAAAGGGCTTGGACTTGATCCTGCGCGACTGTATGTAACAGTTTTTGAAGGTGATGAAAACGCTCCTCGAGACACAGAAGCTTTTGATATTTGGAAAAAATATATTCCAGAAAATCGAATTTATTATTTCGGCGCAAAATCAAATTGGTGGAGTGTGGGCGAAAATGGTCCATGTGGTCCGGATACAGAAATGTTTTACGATCTTACAGAAGAGGGCCTTGGGGATCTTACAGAAGAAGAATATATGAAAGCTGACGAGGAGCAAAAACTCGTTGAAATTTGGAACGATGTGTTCATGGAATACGAGAAGAAAGATGGCAAAGTTATTGGTAAACTTGCACAGAAAAATGTGGATACAGGAAGTGGTCTTGAACGTGTAATTGCAGCCGTTCAGAAAAAAGATAATATTTTTGATACTGACTTATTTGCAAACACAATGGAAATGTTGAGAGAGGTTTCTTTAAATTATAATGAACGATCTGGACGTATCGTTGCAGATCATATGCGCACCGCAATGTTTTTGGTGGCTGATGGGGTTGTTCCTTCAAATAAAGATCGAGGATATATTCTTCGAAGACTCATCCGTCGTGCTTTGATGCAGGCTAAAAAAATAGATTTTCCTATGGATCACTTGAAAATGATCCAAGAAAATTTTAACGATGTATACGAGGATATTTATCCTGATATTGGGAATCCTAAAGTCCTTTCTGTTATTGAAGAAGAGAAAAATAAATTTCTAAAAACATTAGATGCAGGTCTTAAAGAGTTTGAAAAGGGAACAGATCCATTTATCCTTGCAACAACATTCGGATTCCCAATTGAGGTTACCGAAGAACTCGCTGCGGAAAAAGGAATAAAAATCGATCGTGCAGATTTTGATGCAAAAATGAAAGCCCACCAAGATCTCTCGCGAAGTGGAGCGGAACAAAAATTCAAAGGAGGTCTTGCAAACACAAATGAAATGACGGTGAAATTGCACACGGCGCATCATTTGTTACTTGCAGCACTGCAAGAAGTACTCGGAAAACAAGTAAAACAACGGGGAAGTAATATTACTGAAGAACGACTTCGAATCGATTTTAATTTCGATCGCAAAGTCACACCCCAAGAACTTGAAAAAATTTCTACACTTGTAAACAGTTGGATCGCAGAAAAATTACCTGTCGTACGCCGAGAGATGCCACGCGAAGAAGCTGAAAAATTAGGAGCAGAAATGGAGTTTGGTGCAAAGTATCCTGATATGGTTTCTGTGTACACGATCCAGAATTCAAACGATGAATATGTATCGAAAGAGTTTTGTGGAGGACCTCACGTAACAAACACCGCAGACCTTGGACATTTTGAGATTCAAAAAGAAGAAGCAAGTTCGGCAGGAGTCCGTCGAATCAAAGCGAAGCTTAACTAGCTTCTTTTTTATTACAGAACATATTATACTAATACCATGTCACGATCTCTTTTTGGAACATCAAAAAAACAACTGCCCGTTGAAACATTTTGCATTTGCACGATTGATAGTTATTGCGCAACCGTTGCAGTCGTGCGCAGATTTAATACTGAGGGAACTATGAATGCTCCACTTGTTTTGTTTTCGACATCAGAAAAAATTCAAGGAGAAACATTAGGTAATGCGGTACAAGCACTTCATCATGTTTTGGAGCAAGCAAGGTCTCATGGTGGAAATCCAACAAAATTATTTTGCGTTGTGGGCGAACCTTGGATTGCGACCATGCCGAGATCTATACATATTGAAAAAGGTGGTGAATTTAAAGTCTCACAATCAATGATTGACGAAGCTCTTTTGCGTGACACGCGTGCAGCAGATTCTGATATGCGACGCGAATTTCCCAACTCCGAAGACCTTGCCATTTTTGATATGACAAAACCCATATTCAGTGTAAATGGATATCGAGTAGATGCGCACGTTGTTGGTGGAACAATACCATCTCTTGGTATTGCAAGGTCAGCATCAGTGATACCGAAACTTGTACAGGAACAATTAAAACTTGCGGTCGCAAGTGTCTTTCACCGTGATGATGTTACATTAGTGTCACGTGCACATGTGTTTGCGCATGCTATTTCAGAGGAAAAAATTCTCAGTCTTTCGATAGGGGGTGTTTCCACTGACTGGATGTTAATCGATCGAAAAAATATTCTTTCAAGCAGTTCATCCCAAGGAGGACTGCATGATATTGAGCATGCGATCGCACATGAATTTTCAATACCTAAAAAATTAATCGATTCAACAATGTCATTTGCAACAGATATTGGACTTGTTGAAAATGAACGTGATATTTATTACAAGCGAACACTTCGTGCGTGTGAATCGTGGCTGCATGAAGTCCGCGCTTCGTTTGAGACTCTTAAAAAACAAGTAGACAACGTGCCAAACGTGATTGTGTTGTCTGCTGATGTTGCATGGATCTCGGCTCTTGCGCCGGTGATTGCGCGTGAACTTGGTGCGCCGATTGCTGTTGCAAGTGACGATGTGGAACCTTATGCGCTTGTGTTTGCACATGATACACAAGTCAAAACAAGCTCTCTTGCGCAGGCGATTGAATATTGTCTCGACAGTTTGAACTAATTTATGGACAAACTAAAGAAAAAAAAGCTAATGTCTGACATGGTCATGAAACCAAAGACTTCACCTAAAAAAGAGGTGGAAGTTTTGTCGCGCACCACCCCTCCGCCTCGCAAAGCCTCGGCACCTCCCCTTATGAAGGGGAGGATTTCGGACGAAGAAGAAATTGTTGAACAAGAGCAAGATGAAGATATTTTAGAATCAAGTGAATCAGAGGAAATAGAACTTGATTATTTTGAACAAGAAGAACGATCAATAGATCAACTTGTTCATCACTATGGGGACAAACCAAAAGGACGATTTGGATGTGTTGTTTGGATCATTGCCTTCATTGCAATCATTGCCATCGTATTCGTTGTGGGCGGTTTGTTTACACACGCAACTATTGTCATTGGTCCAAAAACATTCACAGGTACTGTTGATGATTCAATAACACTTTCTCAAACACGCTCGGCGACAAATATTCAGATTGGAATGGTGACTAAAGATTTCACATCCCAAGTTGTCATTCCTGCAACAGGACGATCTGCTACTGATACAAAGGCAACAGGAACGGTAAGATTTTATAATTCGACGACAACATCAAAAACAATCCCAAGTGGAACGATTATTATTTCATCAAAACAAGTAGAGTACGCAACAAATAAATCGTTTACCATACCAAAAGCAGCTTCATCAATTAAGTCAGGGCAGGTTGATGCAGTGGTTACTGCGGTAAACGCGGGTGATACTGGAAATGATGCATTGGATGATTTTACATTTGCAAAACCGACTGCATCTGAAAAATTAATTACGATACATTCAACCACGGTGATTTCCGGTGGTGCATCAGGAAATGAATCAACCGCTGATCCGATGGTTCTTGCACAAGCAGAACAAACAGTGAAATCAAATCTTGCTGATCAAAATGCATTGGTCGCAAGACTCACTGATGATTTGCCTGATAACAGTATTGCATTGCCACTTGTTATTCCTCTTGCTGATCCAACAATTACGATTGATGGAACGCAAAATGATGGGGTTCATGTTGTTGCACATAGAACCGTTAGCACATTTGTGATTGATAAATCTGCGATCGCAACATCACTTGGAACAAGTTTGAATGTTCCACAAGGAACGGACGTTGTTCTTAATTCTTGGAATGGATTAACAGTAACATCATCGGATGTTGCGCAAGGTGGAGCAATTCCACAAACGATCCATGTTCGTATTACAGGAACAGCTACGCTCGTAGGGAACATTACACCAAGTACTATTGTTGCGCTCGTAGCAGGGCAGACGCGTAGTCAGACACGAACAATTTTAAACAAGACACCTGAAATAATATCTTACACACTTTCAGTTACACCTCCTTGGCGTAGATTGTTACCAACGGATCCGAGTCAGATCACGGTGGTAATAAAACCAATCAGTAATTAAACCACTTCACAGGTGGTTTTTTTATTAAATAGGTTTATACTGAACTCGTATGAACAAAAACATCGTCATTGGAATCCTTGCAGTCATTATCATTGCGCTTGGTGCATATGCGATTTGGAAAACATCTACACCGGCATCTATTACTCAAACTAACGGAACAGAGCAGTCGACAACGACCCAGACTTCGCCGACATCTTCGACACAGAAGACAAGTACTACTACAACTTCGTCATCTTCATTATCAAGTTCGAATGTGTACACAAATACTACCTATCATTTTAAAATGACATTACCAAAAGGTATTTCACTACGACAAGACGGTGCGTCTTGGTCTGCTAATACTGCCTATGGTGTGCCAGGTATTCGTAGTCTCGGAATTAGTGCTTCGTGTCCTAATAGTGTGAGTGGGGCGGCAAGTCAAGTAAAGAGTACGGTCGCGATCAATGGTGTAGTGTTCCAGAAAATTACTGGTACAGGAGCTTTTGGAGGAATGCAAAGTAACTCCCTCGATGCTTCTTACTGCGCAGCTCACAATGGACAATATTACACATTAATTTTCACTGATCAGTATGATCGCGTTACTCCAGGTGTCCAAATTCCTGATGCATTAGCAACGTATCAAACATTTGACCAAGAAATGCAGAGTTTGAATTTTGCGTTTACAACCGCAACGAAAAGTTAACATCTAATCACTAAACCACCTTTCCAAAGGTTGTTTTTTAACTTGGAACGTTTTATACTGGACTCGTATGAACAAAAACATTGTTATTGGAATTCTTGTTTTAATTATTATTGCCATTAGTGGATATGCGATTTGGAAAACAGCAACGCCGGCACCTGTTATTCAAATTGACGGATCACAGTCGAATCTTAATGAAACACCACAAACTCTTTCGTCACAAGTTACGACTACAACATCTTCATCTACAGCATCATGTAATCCTTCAATTACAGTGCTTTCGCCGAATGGAGGAGAAACATATATCGCAGGACAGCAAATCACGATAACGTGGAAGAGCTGCAATGTTAAAACTCAGGTTGGAGTAACACTCTTAGGTTTTGCTGGTTTCAATTCAAGTGGTAATCCTAATTCAACAAGTAATGAAAATTTTCTTGGAGGGTGGATTTCTGGAACAAGTGGCAGTGAGGTTGTTACTATACCCAGTACTATAACATCTGGAAAATATATTATTGAAATAAGTACTCCTCCAGATTCAAATTCAGGCGCAGAAGATTTTTCTGATAATTCATTTACCATCAATGCAAATCAACAGTCAAGCGCTAATGTCTTCAGTAATGCGACGTATCATTTTCAAATGACTCTGCCACAAGGTATTTCACTTAGACAAGATGGAGTGTCTTGGTCTTCCAATACGCCTTATGGTGTTCCAGGAATTCATAATCTCGATGTCGGTACCTCATGTGAGAGTAATATAAGTGGCTCAGCAAGTCAGGTGACAAGTAGTATTTCAATAAATGGAATAATATTTCAAAAAATTACCGGCACAGGTGGTTTTGGTGGAATGGAAAGTAATTCGATTGATGCTGTTTACTGCGCGCCTCACAATGGACAATTCTATAATTTGATTTTCACTGACCAGTACGATCGCACGAATCCAAGCACTCAAGCACCAAATCAGTCTTCAACTTATCAGATGTTTGATCAAGAAATGCAGAATTTGAACTTTGCGTTTACGAACTAGAGATTAAAACCACCCTTAAAAGGTGGTTTTTTGTTGGAAAAACCTGTGAATTTCCCTCTTGACGGGGGAAATTTTGTTGCCACACTTTTTAAATCCTTGTAAATAGGGGATTTGAGGAGTGGATAACTCGCGGTGTGTTGACATTATAAAGCATTTTTGATAGGATGGTGTTTACTGCACATGGTACCCACAGACGAAAAAAACATCGTCACAGCAGAAGTCATCGAAGCGTTACCGAACGCTATGTTTCGCGTACGTTTTCAAGATGGTACGGAACAAGTTTCCTACCTTTCAGGCAAAATGAAACTTCATCGCATCAAAGTTTTGATCGGTGATACGGTTCATGTGCTTCTCGAACCCTACGGAGGGAAGGGAAGAAACGTAAAACGAGCGTAATTATTTTAGATTACCCTCGTTTATATTTTGTCAGCTATTCTGAAATTTATTAATTATAAGATACAGATTATGAAAATTCGATCATCAATCAAAAAAATTAGTCCGGACGATATCATTGTTCGACGAAAAGGTCGTTTGTATCGCATTAACAAGAAAAACCCGCGCCACAAGGCTCGACAATAATTATTATATGCGTTTACTAGGAATTACTCTTCCCGACAACAAAAATGTTCAGTATGGCTTGACCGCTATCTATGGAATCGGACCTGCACGCGCACTTGCTATTTGCAAGACTTGCAAGATCGACCCAATCAGTAAGATCAAAGATTTGACTGCAGATAACGAAGTTGCCATCCGAAAACTTGTCGAGGAAATGAAATTAGAAGGAAACTTGAAGCGTGAAATCGGACAAAACGTAAAACGTTTGAAAGATATCGGTTCATACCGAGGAATGCGTCATGCGCGTGGACTCCCTACAAAGGGTCAGCGAACAAAGACAAATTCACGAACGGTTCGAGGAAACAAGCGTGTAACCATGGGATCGGGACGAAAGACCGATTCGAAGACATAATCATATGGGTAAAAAACGAATTGTAAAAACAGAAGGTACCCGCGTTGACAAGTCTCTTCGAGACCGTGCTGTTTCGCGTACACCTAAAAAGAAGCTTGTTACAGGAATTCTTCATGTTCAGGCAACATTCAACAACACCAAAGCTCTTTTGACAGACATGGACGGAAACGCCATCATGTCATCATCATCAGGTGCTCTTGGGTTTAAAGGTGCCAAAAAAGGTACTCCGTTTGCTGCTGCAAAAATCGGTGAAGTTCTCGCTGAAAAAGCTGCAATGATCGGACTCAAAGAAGTTCACGTTGTTGTACGAGGAGTTGGTTCTGGTCGAGAATCAGCAATTAAGGCGTTTTCAGGCAAAGGAATCGAGCTTCTCTCGATCAAAGATCGCACACCCGTTCCATTTAATGGTCCACGTGCGAAAAAGCCACGACGCGTATAATCAAATAATTATATGACACAGAAAAAATACAAGTTGTGCCGACGACTCGGTACACCAATCTTTGAAAAATGCCAGACTGCAAAATTCGCTCAATCTGAACCTGTTAAAAAGGGAAAGAAAATGGGTGGACGACGTTCTGACTACGGAAACCAGCTCATCGAAAAACAAAAAGTTCGATTTATGTACGGTGTTCGTGAAAAGCAATTTGGAAATTACGTGGAACACGCAATGGAAACTGCCAAGAAAGGCACAACCCCTGCAACACTTCTCTTCCGACAGCTCGAAGAACGACTCGACAATGTTATCTACCGACTCGGCTTTGCATCTACGCGAGCCTTGGCACGACAGATGGCTTCCCATGGACATTTCACCGTTAACGGCAAGAAAATGACAATTCCGTCATACGCTGTAAAGCTTGGAGATGTTGTCGCTATTCGCGAAGGAAGTAAATCAAACGGATTGTTTGCTGAAGCTGCGGTTAAATTAAAAGCAGTGAAGAAACCAGAATGGTTGACATGGGATGACAAGGCGCTTACCGCGAAAGTCTCAGGAGATCCAAAAACTCCTGATGCATTCCTTAACTTCCAGGCCGTAATCGAGTTCTACAGTCGATAATTAGTACGAGAGAGTCCTTTATTTATCAATCTATCATCATCCCCAAATTATTATGATGAACCTTTCAATCGTCTTGCCTTCAAAACTCAAAATCGTTTCAAGCGACGACAAACGCGGAATCTTCGAAATCGAAGGATTGTATCCTGGATACGGGCATACGCTCGGAAATTCCTTGCGCCGAATTATCTATTCATCGATTCCGGGTGCTGCGATCACAAGTGTGAAAATTAAGGGAGCTGATCATGAATTCTCAACACTCCCAGGAGTTCGTGAAGACGTGATGGCGATCATTCTCAACTTGAAAAAAGTTCGCTTCCAAATCGCAGGTGACGAGTCTCAAACGGCAACTCTTTCGGTTAAAAGTGGAGTTGTAACAGCTGGGGATTTTGAAACACCAGGAGGTCTTGTCGTCATGAATCCTGATCAAGTGATCGCGGAAATTTCAGGCAAAGGAGAACTCGCAATCGAAATCGTTGTCTCAAAAGGACTCGGATTCGTTTCTCGAGAAGCTCTTACCAAGGAAAAGGTTGATGTTGGAACAATCATGACAGATGCACGATTCTCACCGGTCGTTGGCGCAAGCTACGATGTCGAGGATATGCGTGTCGGTGATCGAACAAACTACAACCGTCTTCGCATGACGATTGATACAGATGGATCAGTATCTCCAAAAGATGTACTTGAAATGTCAATCAAAATCATGCTTGATCAGTTTCGTGCGATTCTTGATTTGAAAGAAATCGCAGAAACAAAAATTCCTGAACCGGTAACAGTATCATCAGCATCATCAAAAGAAGATTCTGAACCAGAAATGGACAAAGAAGATCTTACAGAGATGTTGAAAACTCGCATCGATTCACTTCAATTTTCAACACGAACACTCAACGCACTTTCAGATGCAGGAATCCGAACAGTCGGAGGATTGCTCCAGAAGACAGAAGAAGGCTTGCTTGATCTTGATGGATTTGGCGAGAAAGGATTGAATGAAGTAAAGGACGTGCTTTCGGGCTACAACCTCTCACTTAAGAAATAATATTTTATGCGACACCACGATAACAACCGAAAATTCGGACGAGAACGAAAAGACCGCAAAGCATTCTTGCGCTCTTTGATTCGTGCTCTGGTCATCAACGGACGAATTCAGACAACACTTCCACGTGCCAAAGAAATCCGACCGATGGTTGAAAAGATGGTTACGGTTGCCAAGAAAGGTCCAAGTGATCTCTCAGTCATCCGAAACCTTGCAGCAGACATGGGCGGACAGCTCGATGTTGCACACGAACTTATCAAGAACATTGCTCCGAAGTATGCCGACCGACACGGTGGCTACATCCGAATTCTTAAACTTCCAAATCGCTTGTCAGATGGCAGTGAAATGGCATTGATCGAATTCGTCTAATTATTAACTAGACCCAACCATTTATGGAATACATTATTGATGCAGCAGGGAAAAAGCTTGGCCGCGTCGCAAGTGAAGCCGCAGCGTATCTGCGAGGTAAACACGACACGGGATTTGCACCCAATAAAGTTTCCAAAGTTCGAGTGATCATCAACAATGCTTCACAACTCGATCTTTCGGAAAAACGTTTACAAGAAGAATACCAAAGTTACTCAGGTTACCCGGGAGGTTTGAAAAAAGAATCTCGAGGTCACTTGATCGGTCGACGAGGTATGAAGGAAGCCGTTATGCGCACCGTTCGAGGAATGCTTCCTCGCAACAAGTTGCGCACGCCGACTCTTAAGAATTTGGTCATCAACGACTAACTAGTATGTCAGCAGCAAAATCAGCACAATACATTGCAGCCATCGGACGACGCAAAACGTCAACCGCACGCGTACGCATTACAGAATCAGCAACTCCTTCATTCATCGTCAACGATAAGCCAGTCGATGCATACTTTGCAACAAAGGACTTGGTCCGCGTTGCTTCTGAATCTCTTCAGAAACCAAAGGATGTAAAAGACTATGCCATAACGGTTGTCGTCAAAGGAGGTGGTGTTCATTCACAAGCCGAGGCTATCCGCCACGGAATTGCACGAGCACTTTCTACAACTGACGAAGTCTTGAAATCAGAAGTGAAAAAACTTGGTTTCTTGAAACGAGATGCGCGTTCAAAAGAACGACGCAAGTTCGGACTCAAGAAAGCTCGAAAATCTTCACAGTGGTCAAAACGATAATTCGTTTGCTACAAGCACAAGAAAAATGTCCTGGAAACAGGACTTTTTTCTTGCGCGAAAAATCCTCCCCTTTATAAGGGGAGGTGGCATTCGCCTTGGCCTCGGGCGAATGACGGAGGGGTTGGAATTACGACAAAATCTCCTTTCCTATAGCAATTACAACTCCATCCAAATTTTCTCTGACTTCCTTGTTCCAAAATCGCAAAGTTCTAATATTACAAGAATATGCATATCTGTCTCGTTCTTTGTCATATTCAGCATTGTCCAAATGTTGTGAACCATCGAGTTCGATTGCAATACGATGTTTTACAGAATAAAAATCAAATATGTACGGACCAAGAGAATATTGTCTGCGAAATCTTGCACTTTTAAAATACCTGCGCAAAACATTCCACATGATCGCCTCCTCTGGAGTAAGATTTTTCCGCAATTCTTTGCGTCTTTCTTTTAAAATTCCTTGATTGTAAAGTCTTGTCATAAGAGAAGAATTTTACAATATTGAGATAAAGAAAAAATAAAGAAAAAATAAAAACCCCTCCGCCTCGCAGAGCCTCGGCACCTCCCCTTATAAAGGGGAGGAT
>CAIQMU010000095.1 GCA_903873095.1 uncultured bacterium | reverse complement strand
CAATTTCTCAAGGTTTTTCTCTACAAACACCCTGAAAGAAATATGCATAACATTGCCCCAACTCTAGGTATCTATGTCCGAGACCGTTATTTAGAAGATCACCCAGAAATTACACAGTGAATCAAAAAACTCCCGCAAGGGAGTTTTTTGATTTTGGAATTAGACCTCGATATAAGGCAAAATTCCCATGAATCGTGCATATTTGACTGCAGTCGCGAGTTTTCGCTGGTTCTTCTTGCACACACCTGTTCGTTTACTTGGCATGATTTTCCCTGTTGGGGTCAAGAATTTTCGCAAAATTTCGAGATCTTTGTAATCAATATGCTTGATGTTGTTTTGCTTGAAATAGCACTGCTGAGTTGACATAGATATTAGAAAGGAATGTCTTCGGGATTAATGTCGTCTGATGGATACTCAATCGTGTCCACGTCGGGCATATTGTCGTCTTTTGGTTGTGCATGTCCGGCATCAGAGGATCCTGCGTGGTACACACCTGTACCGCCTGATGTTGATGTTCCGCCTGCAGGCCTTGGACCGAACTGGAACGTTTCTCCCACAATTTCTGTGCGATAGCGTTTCTGTCCGTCAGCACCGTCCCATGATCGTGTGGTCAAACGACCTTCTACCATGAGTGTTGAGCCCTTGCGCATATACTGTGCAATGACTTCTGCTGGCTTACCATAAAATACCACGTTGTGATATTCGGCAGCTTCCTGTTTTTTACCTGCTGCATCTTTCCATGTTCGATTGGTTGCAATCGAAAAATTAACGACTTTGTTGCCTGATGGGAGCGCCTTGAGTTCGGGGTCGCGCGTCAGATTTCCGTAAAGAATTACCTTGTTGATGTACATAAAAAATAAATAATAAATGACTAATGGATAATAATGTGAGTATCTTGTTGTTCAAGATAAATGCATTATATCAGTGAGACAAAGATTGGCTAGTGCTTCTTTAGAAGTACTTTATGCTTCCTTTATCATTTCTTTAATATCATTATCGAGTTCTGCCTCGACTACTTCAGGAGCAAGCATTTCTTCTTTTACTTCACCTGTTTCGTCTGATGACAAAGCTTTTCGTTCCCCTTTGATAATCTTACTGAGAGGTTTTTTACCAATCGTGGTATTTTCCTTTGTCGTAAGGATTAACAAGTAACGAATAACCAATGTGTTTGCATCGAGGAATTCCTTGATACTCGCAATTGATGATGGGCTGACTTCGATTTTAAGCCATCCGAAGTTGGCCTGATTAAATCGAATGTTTTTGTTATCGATCACGCGTGTCATTTCGTACGCGAGGTCGATGAATTCAGGTGCGCCTTCAGCGATGAGGGTTGCTCCGAATTTTGTGAGGGTTTCCTTGATTTCGTTTACACGATGTTCAAGGTCTTCGTCTCGTACACTTGGTGACAGTAGGTAGCCGATCTCATAGATTCGCGGCTCCGAGTGTTCGATCGAAGGTGTTGCTGTCTTTTTTGCCATGTTTGTTGATTAAAAAACTTGGTTAATGGGTAATAAAAACAAGGGTTTTAAACCTTGTTTAATAGGGCAACTATAGCACGGAAGTTTAGCAAAAGCAAGTCATTCAATCCTCACTTTTCTATTTGAAAGATT
>CAIQMU010000094.1 GCA_903873095.1 uncultured bacterium | reverse complement strand
TGTAAAACATCAAGATGCTCATCATCAAGTCGTACAACCATCGTTGTTTGACAAACTATTATCCAAGTAATCACTGAGCGCTCTGCCTGCGTCAGCGGGCAAACGCAAAGCCACCGGACCTTAGTCCGGTGGTTGTTTACTACCCAAAATATGCTAATGTATCATCATGACGATTCAGGAAAAACTCCATAGTGCGATTAGTGAAGCCTTAAAAAACCTTGGAGCACCCGATGTTTCGTTTTCCTTGGAACATCCTAAAAATCTCTCACATGGCGATTTTATGACAAATGCTGTTTTGAAAGTATTTGGACCTGTTACTCATGGTCAAATTAAAACTCATTTTGAAAAAAATGTAACATGGACAGTTTGGCCAGCTAACCTAAGAGAAAGATTTAATAATCCAAAGGTTCTTGCGGAGGATATTAAAAAGTTTATCGAAGAGGCGAATATTTCTGAAATTGAAAAAATAGAAATTGCAGGTCCCGGATTTTTAAACTTTAAATTAAAAGATAGTTTTTTTGCAGAACTCAACAAAAGTATTTTCGTGCAGGGTGAAGAATTTGGAAAATCTCATGTTCATGCTGGTAAGAAAATTTTGGCGGAGCATTCAAGTCCAAACCTCTTCAAGCCATTTCACATCGGACACATGATGAACAATGCGATTGGGGAATCATTGGTTCAGATCATGAAATTTTCTGGAGCTGACGTCTCGACAATGTCATTTCCATCAGATATTTCTCTCGGTGTTGCAAAAGCCGTTTTCGTGCTCCTTGAAAAATTTGGTGCAGATTTTATTCCCACAGAAATTTCTGTGTTGGGTGACGCGTATGTCGAGGGAACAAAACGATACGACGATGATGAATCAGTACACGAACGAGTAAAAGAAATTGCAGATAATTTATATTCTGAAATCGCATCACCGGAACTTTCTATCTTTGAAAAATGTAAAACATTTAATATTGTATATTTCGAATCCGTCACCGAAAAACTTGGTTCGCATTTTGATTCATACATTTACGAATCCGAAGCTGGTGTAGATGGCAAGAAAATCGTCGAGGAAAACACACCAAACGTGTTTACAAAAAGTGAAGGCGCAACGGTATATATTCCCGATGAGTCACAGAAAAATTTAAATACACTTGTGTTCATCAACAGTCAGGGAAATCCAACGTATGAAGCAAAAGATATTGGACTCCTTGATTTGAAATTTTCTCGCATCAATCCTGATTTGTCATTGTTCGTAACTGATCATCATCAAATTCCACATTTCGATGTGGTGTTGGATGCTGCAGGAAAAATAAATAAAACGTGGAAAGAAAAATCAGTTCACATTCCACATGGACGCATGTCATTCAAAGGCCAGAAAATGTCATCACGACTTGGTGGTGTTCCACTTGCAACTGAAATCATTGAAACGGTTGCAGATGAGGCAATGGAAAAATCTGAAAAAAATTCTGATCGCGCAACGGCCGAAATGATTGCGATTGCTGCGATCAAGTTTTCGATTTTGCGAACAAAGCCGGGACAGAATATTAACTTTGATCCAGAAACATCATTGTCATTTGAAGGCGATTCAGGTCCGTATTTACAGTACACGCATGCGCGTATTTCATCACTCATCGAGAAGGCTGCTACACTTGGCATTTCACCAAGTTATAAATCAAGTGAACCTGCAACGGATTTGGAACGAGTCACATTACAATTTTCAACTGTCGTTGAAAATGCAATTACAGAATATGCGCCACAACATATCGTGACCTATTTACTTGAACTTGCTCGAACATTTAACTCGTTTTATGGAGCGAATAAAATTATTGACGAGGCGGACACAGAAACATCTGCGCATCGCCTTGCAATTGCATCTGCAACACAAGTTGTTTTGAAAAATGGATTGAAACTTTTGGGAATCAAAGCTCCGGAGAAGATGTAAAAAACCACTCGTGCGAGTGGTTTTTATTTTGCAAGTAATCGTTTTGTTAATTTGGGCCAACGGTTGAGCGGTTCATGATTTAAAATTCTGACAATCGTTTCTTTTGCAAAGCCTGCATCTTTCATATCTTGAACACAATCTAACCCTTCATTCAAAATCTTTCTATATTTATATACATATACTTTCAAGCTTAGGCTTTCTTTAAAATTTTCAAAATATTCCTGTATTTGTTTTGCTTGGTCTTTTTTGTACTGACTCTCTCGTTCATAATCAATTTCCCAGTCACCAGTCAGTTTTATAGTTTCTTTTATATCGGAAGGTATATTTATTTTGTAACTTCTCACATCAGGTATTTTTTGAAGAAAATTTTTGTGAATCTCAAGATAGTTATATAGACCGTCACGCTTCGTTAGTGTTTCACGAATATCTTCTACGTGACGGTCACCGTCAAGAGTATAGGCAAGAATTTCATCTTTCCCTCGGTTGAGAATATAAGGAAGTCTTCGTTCATAAAGAGCCTCAAGTATTCTTTGTGCTCCCGCAAAGCCATTATTCATTGATCCAGGTGTGATCGTGCGCTGAAAGTTTCGTTCCCAAAGAGCCCTTGCTTCTTCATCAAAAAGATTGTCATCCCATACCTCACGCAACTCAAGTCGCAAGTCTTCGTATAGTTCGTAAAGAGTATGTTGAACCTCATGTTTGTAAACACTTCTCTTTGATCCGAGAAGTAGTTTTCCTTGAGCATTATCAGCGGTCGTAGTCCCACTCTTGAATCCTCCAGACTTATGAGCGTCCCTCATTCTTTCTTTTAATTCTTCTTGGGTTTCTTCCTCGTCGAGGTCTTTTGGGGTGTATAAATCAGTATAATCTTTCAAGTCATGTGCTCGTATATAAATACTGAGAGGTGCTTCCTTGATTTCAATAGGTCCAACCGGTTGTTTCCCTGCAACAGCAGAAAAAAGTTCTTCATCAGTCATTGTTTCTTTCATCGTTCGAACTTTTTGGGAGCGTTCAAAATAGGCATCGGTTACATGCATGATGGCTGCATAAAGCTCTAGTGAAATAGGAAGGTTTTTTAAATGATTTTGTGCTCGTTTAAATGCATCTTCTTTGCTTTGGGGAGGTGATGTATATAAGTCCTTGATGATTTTTTTCTCGGCATATCCGAATTTTATTCGAAACCATGCAAGAGTTTCTTTAATATCTTGAAGTTTTTGACCACGTTCTTCTTTGGGAAGGACCTTAAGATTT
>CAIQMU010000093.1 GCA_903873095.1 uncultured bacterium | reverse complement strand
CAAGTCTTTTGCATTCTTGCTCACTTGAACTTCTTACTAATTCAAGTGCTTTTGTAAATCCAACAACCTGCGCAACATCTTCAGTTCCACTACGAAGTCCAAATTCTTGATCACCTCCATGAAACATCGAACTCACTAAATCCAAGTTTCGCACATACAAAACACCAGACGATTTTGGTCCGTATATTTTTGATCCAGAAATACTCATCAAATCAACACCGAGTCGTTCGACGTTGATATCTAAATAATTCACAGCCTGAATAGCGTCAGTGTGAACGAGTGGATATGTTTTCAAGTCATTCTGTTTTTTAAACCAACGTACAAGTTTTGTAATTTCTTTTATCGGCTGAACGGTGCCAATTTCGTTGTTTATGTACATTACGGAAACTAAAATTGTTTCTGGGCGAAGTAATTTTTTTAATTCTTTCATATCAAGAATTCCAAATGCATCAACGGGTGCAACTGAAAGTTCAATTATGTTTTGCTGTTCTAAATCTCGCACTGTTTCAAGTACCGCCGCGTGCTCTATTTCTGAAATAATCACATGCGGACGCACGATGTTGTCTCCCCCTTTTAGGGGGAGTGGCCGAGGCTCTGCGAGGCCGAGGGGGTACTGGAGAAACTTATGAACGATGCCGAGTATTGCCATATTATTCGACTCTGTCCCTCCCCTTGAAAACACAACGTGATCACTTGTTGTGCCAAGTAATTTCGCAACCGATTTTCGAGATTCAGAAACAAGATTTTTTGCTTTTACTGCATCAGCATAAAATGCACCTGGATTAAAATAATTCTTTTCGTAGACAGTATTCATTGCGCGCAAAACTCGCCCATCAATTGGGGTTGTTGCGGCGTAGTCCATATAGATTCTTTTTTTCTTGTTCCAAAATGACATATCCGTGAGTACCCTTGAATTTATCACATTTCTCTGTTATAATCCACCCCGTATGTTGTACGCACTCTATGCGCTTGCGGGCGCTCTTTTAATCGCCATTGTTGTGTTTATCACCGTTCTTGTGAACCTGTCAAAACGACTCAAGAAATTGACGACGGGCACCAATGGAAAAAACTTAGAAGATGCCATTTATCAATTGATGCATGATCACGAAATCTTCGAAGGTCGCATTGAATCAGTTGAGCAAACAAATGCTCGCATTGATCGAGAATTAAAATCTGCGATTCGAGGAATTGCAACCGTTCGCTACAACGCATTCGCGGATGTCGGCGGACGACAAAGTTTTGCAACCGCGATTGTTTCCGAAGATGGAACAGGTGTTGTCATCTCGTCAATTTATTCTCGTGATCGCATGAACGTGTACGCAAAACCTGTCGCTGATTTCTCGTCAGAATATGAACTTTCAAACGAGGAAGAACGCGCCCTCAAAGAAGCAAGTAAGATTTTTGAATAACCAGTACCACCCCGCCCTACGGGCACCCCTCCTAAAAGGAGGGGACAGCTCCGCATTACTGCACGTGGTTATGTAATTGAAAATTAAAATCTTAAAAATAATTTAAAAGCAATGTCTCCCCCTTTTAGGGGGAGTGGCCGAGGCTCTGCGAGGCCGAGGGGGTACCAAAAACTATGAAACAAAATTCCAACAACATAATAATAGAACGTCCACCTGTCGTCGCCATTATGGGGCATGTTGACCATGGAAAAAGTTCTCTGTTGGATTACATTCGAAACTCAAATATTGTCGCTAGCGAAGCCGGAGGAATTACCCAACATATTGCAGCGTACGAAGTTTCTCACACAGATGCATCCGGTAATGTTAAAAAAATAACATTCATCGACACACCTGGGCACGCTGCGTTTTCTGCGATGCGAAATCGTGGCGCACGCGTTGCGGATATTGCAATTTTAATCGTATCAGCCGAAGAAGGTGTGAAAACTCAAACCGTTGAGGCTATCAAAACAATCATCGCAGCCAATGTTCCTTACATTGTTGCACTTACAAAAATCGACCGCCCAAACGCAAACCCTGAACGCATCAAATCAGACCTTCTTGAGCATGGAGTCTACGTCGAAGGATACGGCGGTGACATCCCCGTAAACGCAATTTCATCAAAGACAGGAGAAGGAATTCCTGAACTTCTTGAAACCATTTTGCTTCTTGCAGAATTTCAAACATTCACTGGCAACCCTACAAAACTCGCAAGTGGTTTTGTTGTTGAATCACATATGGACGAAAAACGAGGAGTTTCTGCAACACTCATCATCAAAGATGGAACCATTACGCGAGGGCAATATATTGTCGCAGGAACATCAATGACCGGAACTCGTATCATCGAAGATTTTGCAGGCAAATCAATTGAATCAGCAACATTCTCATCCCCTATTGGTATCACAGGATTTTCAATCGTTCCCGATGTTGGATCAGAATTTCAAACATTTGAAACAAAGAAAGAAGCCGAGGAAGCAGTTTCCCTTGCAAAACAAAACACTGAAAATACATCCAACGTTCAAAATGCCATGATCACGAGTGAAACAAAAATTATTCCCATTATTATCAAATCTGATGTGTTTGGTTCAGCCGAAGCCATCGATGATGAAATTGCAAAACTTTCAACCGATGAAGTCTATTTCAAAGTCATCAAGAAAGGTGTAGGTGTCATCAACAAATCTGATTTGCAACTTGCGTTATCAGATAAAAATACGATCATTATCGGATTCAATGTCGAGGTCGACAAGAAAGTTCTCGATATGAACGAGGTTGATCAAATTACGGTCAAGACATTCAATATTATTTACAAACTCACTGAATGGCTTGAAACAGAGCGAGAAATTCGCCGACCTCGCAAAGAAGTTGATACGATTATCGGACGCGCAAAAATACTCAAAGTGTTCAGTTCTCAAAAACATTCACACGTTGCAGGAGGTCGCGTAACCGAGGGAACGATGAACAAAAAATCAGAATTCAAATTGATTCGAGGAAGTGCCGAGGTTTCCCGCGGAACGATTGTAGAATTACAAATGGGTAAGGCACCTGTCTCATCTGTTGAAATTGATAACGAATTTGGAATGCAGATCGAGTGTAAAGAGGATCCGTTACCTGGAGATATTATTGAGACATTCAAGACTGAGACAAAATAACTATGTCAGCACACCACCAACAATCCTTGGAAAAGGAAATAAGAAAATACGCATCGGAATACATTACACGTGAATCAACACGAATGTCTTTAATCACGCTTACTCGTGCTGAATTTTCGTTCGATGAAAAACATGTCGTGATTTATGTTTCTGTTCTCCCAGAACGAGCAGAACCTATTGCGATGAATTTCTTGAAACGACATCAGGATGACATTCGTCAGTATGTGGTCAAACATGTTCGAGGTGGCAACATGCCATGGTTTCGGTTTACTCTCGACGCAGGTGAAAAAAATCGTCAGAAGGTAGATGAATTATTGCGCGAGGATGAGGAATAAGTTATAGTAGCAACGCGGAATTCCGCACGTGGCGTGGTGGCGAAGTGGTAACGCTTCGGTCTGCAAAACCGACATGCGCGGGTTCAATTCCCGCCCACGCCTCCCTGCCCTGCGTAGCTTTATGCGAAGCAGGGTCATTTGCCCGGGTGGCGAAATTGGTAGACGCTAGAGACTTAAAATCTCTCGGCCGCAAGGTCATGTGGGTTCGATTCCCACCCCGGGCACCGCGCCCTGCGTAGCTCCGAGCGCAAGCGAGGAGCGAAGCGGGGCAACAACTGAATAACATATTGCCCGGGTGGCGAAATTGGTAGACGCACTTGCCTTAGGAGCAAGCGGGGTGACCCATGAAGGTTCAAGTCCTTTCCCGGGCACATAACAGAAAAAACCTCGAATTTCATTCGAGGTTTTTTCATATAAAATTCCGAAATTTAGATCGGTCTAGTTGGGATTAATATCACTAATCATGCGAGCAAGCCTCTCTTGGCCTTGTTTTTTCATTTTTGCAAGAGCGTGATTATTAAACTTTTCCACATCATTTTTATAACCTTCAGGGAGATAAAAAATAGATGTTGAATAGTCGAGTTTTTTTGGAATGAGATTGAATTCTTGAAGAAGATCACGTGTCTTCCATGAGAACGAAATCTTCAAAGGTACCTCTTTCGATTCATTAATTTTTTGTTCAATAGCAACCTGAACCTTTTCAGTCAATTCTTGCTTTTTCCATTCTTCTCCTGAAAGATCTGAAGGGTCAATTCCTTCAATATTATCCAGGGTATTAATTGAAATCTCTTTCACATCTTCGAGAAAAAAGGGTGCAT
>CAIQMU010000092.1 GCA_903873095.1 uncultured bacterium | reverse complement strand
CGAATACTTCACGTGCTTTTGTTTGAAGTTCAGGGCGATTTTTGAGAAGTGGTGAAATACATGCTTTATACGGAGCAATATTGGTAGGTAGTTTCAAAACAGATCGAGTTTCTCCTCCTAGTTCATCTTCATAATATGAAGCACAAAGAACTGCGAGTACGGCACGATCAAGACTGATTGTTGGCTCCAAAACATGAGGAATGAATTTTGTTCCAGTTTCTTGATCAAATACTTCACACGAAACACCCGAAAATTCTTGGTGTTTACGAAGATCATAATCACCTCGATGTGCAAGACCTGAAAGCTCCTTGATACCAAACGGATATTCAAACTCCCAATCAACTGTTTTTTTACTGTAATGAGCACGGGCAGTTTCAGGATGTTCCATTGTATGAAGTTTTTCTGATGGAATACCAATCATTCCAAGCCATGTTTTTTGCTCTTCTAAAAATGTATCAAAGAGCATTTCCCAATTCTCATCTGGACGTATAAAGTATTCAAACTCAACGATTTCAAATTCTCGCAAACGATAAATAAAATCTCGTGGAGTAATTTCGTTTCTGAATGCTTTTCCAATCTGTGCAATACCAAATGGAATTTTAGGAGAAAGAGAATCGAGTACATCCTTGAAATGAATAAACATACTTTGAGCTTCTTCTGGGCGCAAATATGTTGTAACCGCAGTTTCTTCAACTGCTCCCATTTTTGTTTCAAGCATCAAGTTAAACTTTCTGACATCTGACAATGGATTACCCTCTGGACTTTTAAGCCCTAACTCTTTTATTTTAAAATCCATTTCTGCAACTGTCATTTGTTCAGCATCAACACCTACCTCCTCAAGTAAATGGTCAGCGCGATAGCGTTTTTTTGTTTTTAGATCATCAACGAGCGGGTCAATGAATTCTGTAGTATGTCCTGATGCATCCCAAACACGTGGATGCATTAAAATAGGTGCATCCAGTAAATACATATTATCGCGCGATGATACAAAGAATTTTAACCAAGAATCTCGAATATTATTTTTCAATAATGAACCCAGCGGACCATAGGCATATGTCCCCGTAAGTCCACCGTAAATTTCAGAACCCTGGAAAATAAACCCGCGACGTTTTGCGAGTGATGTGATCTTGTCCATCAAATCTGCTCCCTCTTGTTTTTTGTTTTCAGCCATAATTTAAAAACTTTACCACAAAAAATGAATTCGTGCGATTTTGACAAAACTCTTCTTTGTGATACTATTCTAAAAAACAAAATACCATGAGCAGTACAGCACACAGCGAATCCCAGATTATCTTCTACGATGAAGGTGTCGTTAAGAACCAAGTCGTCTTGCTAAAAAAATCATTTACACCGACAGGTATTACATTCTTTGATGCAATCAAAAAGGAATATGCCCCGTTAGTTTTATACATGCTTAAACAAAACATCCTCGAAGCAGATTCTAAATGGTCATCATTTTCTTTACATCAGTATTTCCAAACTAACCATGTTTATCATTTTGGAAAAAACTACACAAATCATTCACCTAAACAACTCCAGGATCAACTAATGTTCTGTGAATTAGTATTTTTTAAAAATAATAGTCATATTTATCGAACCAATCCATTTGGTGAACCACTTCTTGTTTTTTAGAAAACACAAAAGCGACTCATGTGAGTCGCTTTTTTATTGAATCATTCCATCCGCACCAACCGTCGAAGAATCATTCAACAGCTGTGTCGTATTTTGACGATGGGTAATCGTAAGATTTTGATTCGTAAACATATCTTGCCCCGCAACCGTAATCGGCCCTGTAAGATCCGCCACTGAACCTGACTGCGTTGTTGATGGTGTAATACCCACCTGAATTGAGACACTTTCTACTGAAGGAGATCCACCGTTTGCGGCAGCAACATCACCCACATTCCATTGTAATGTTCGTGTCACTGCATTATAGGTAACATTGGCACTCTGACTTGATGGAAGAATAATATTCTTCCAAGCAACATTCGTTGGAAGTGTTGTTGTGACCGTCACACCACTGACACGATTTCGAGAATTCGTAATTTGCCACACTAATGTATACGTCGTTTCTTTGTTAGGCTTCGCAGGCATTGGGCCTGTATTTGCGATTCCACCTGAATAATGGAGCGTACTTGAAAGTAAGTTCAGATCTGAATTAACAACAATTGTTTTTTGAGCAACACCTGAAACTGATTGTTTTACACCACCCGCACCATACCCAACAACATCAACCGATATATTAATTGCCGGATTTAAAACCGATGTTCCGTCGAGTTGCTTGGGAGTAAGCGAGAATGATAATTGATCTGATACACCAGGTGCAATACTGGCAAGACCTGGTGACTGTTGTGATGTCCAATCAATTTCATTTGTAGCAGAATTGAAATATCCACCAAGAGGTTGTACACTCAAAGGATCGTACGCGGACCCTGAAAGATTCACATGAATTTCCGCATTTGTAATCGATGTTGCTAACGTATTTTGATATAAAAGAGTAACTTGAACGGGACTCGTCCCATTAACTGCAACCTGCGTGTCAGGTTTTCCATTAATCTGTAGTTGTGTTGCAAGAAATGATTTCGATAGTGGGATAACTTGAGCAACATTATTATAAACAGTATCAAGGAGTGCTTGATTATTTGCATTCTGTGCACCAACCGATGCAGAAATAGCTTGGGACGAGTTTACGGCACCAGAAAATTTTCCATATACTGTAATTGTTCTATTTGTTCCCGGAGGAAGATCTCCTAAATACCAAACATTCGTTTGAAATGTTGGTGCTGGATCAGCATGTGTAAATGTAAACCCGCTTGGGTACTGCGCAACAAGAGCAGTGTTAGAAAGTGTTGCGGTTCCGTTTCCAACAACTGAAAATGCAAGCGGTATTTCTTGATTAGGTGTTACAGATGCAGGGGCGTTCAATGTTAGTAGTACTGGTGATGTTCGAATGGTCACGGCAAATTGTTGGTCTGTTGTATAGACCGCATTTGATCCTGTAACATCAAATTGCATATGTGCCGTCAGATTTTCAACGGTGTTTTCTTGACCATACAATTTAATATCAAACGATTCGTTACGTGTTTCGCCTGCGGCCATGGTACCAATGTCATGCGAGATCGTTCCAATGGCATTTGAATTTTGTGCATTACCTTCAGGGTACTGTAATGTTAGCGTCGCAAGTTCAAGTGATGTTTTATTTTTATTCACAATGGTTACATCAACAGGTAGATCCTCACCCCCATCCACGAATGTTTTTGCTGTAATTGTTACCTGAACATTTTTCGATGAAATGGTATTTCCTCCTGTAAGTAAACTAACCCCAAAAATAACCATCGCAATAACAAGTACACCCAGTGATCCAATAAACATTTTTTTAAAAAATGACGAAGGTGTTTTTGGTTTATTACTCATAGATATAAACGAAGAATTTTGCACAGGTGTCCCCCATTCATCTGGGGCATCAAATTTTTTTGCATGCAAAACATGCCGAGGTGGTGCCACGGTTCCGTCTCCTGTATAAAGCCCTCGTTCTAATTTTCGCAAATGTGAATCGTCATCGCTAATCATAGAAAAATTATACCATACGTTTAAACAATTTGTGTTGCCTCAAGTGATTCGTTTATTTTTGCAACCAGTTCTTTTTTGTTACCATTCATTTCTTCAAGTAATTGCACATTCGGAATTTCTGGAATTAGTTCGCCATTCCAATAGCCAAGTTTTTCGAGTACATGAACAACAAGGAAAAGTTCTAGTCCCCCACCATTAATACTTGCCGATGTCGCATCAATATAATTGAGGATTCCTACAAAAAAATCAAACAATTCTGGATGAGCTTCTTCTCCTCGAATCAAATGCTCTGCGAGCGTCATCGCACGATGCCATGCATGCAATATCTTGTTATCTTGAAACAGATTATGTGATTCAATCGCATGAATTCCTGTAAGTCTCCAGATTATTTTTCCATGCACCACATCAATCACAACGTGGTTATACCGTGTCAGATGCATGCGCATTTTTGATTCAATTTTTCGCGCTGATTGTGATCGTGCGGTGATCTTTCCCAAATCACGCGTCAAAAAAACAACGTCTCGGTTTGCCTCGCCATTTGGGATAATACGCATGATGATCGATTCGGTTTTATAGACACTGTAGGACATGTAATTTCTATTCTAACAGAAAAACCCATTACTGGGTTTTTGCCGGTGTTGTGACAGGATTATTTTGTAACCATGCAACAATATTGTAATATGCGTCAATTTCAGGATTATCACCCACTAAACAAATATTGGTTGTTGCGGTTGATGATGTTCCCAAACACTTGATCAAATGCTGTGATGCAATGAGTGATTTTGGGAAATCAAACGAAACGTAATATTTTGGGGGAACGGTTGTGTCGGGTGTGACAATTGTGAATGTTTGACCACTAACGGTCATAGGTCCGTGCTGCCAACCTTTTGGATAACTGGTGTTGTTTACAGGATCCTTAACCCAAGCCTTGGCTGCCGCAACAAATGCTGCTGCCTGATCAGCTGTTGGAAGTTTGATAATATTTTGATACTGAGTCAAAGGATTTACATAAGAAGCACCTTGGTGTTGGTAATAATAAACCCCTCCTCCGATCAACACGATAACGATGATTAGTGCGATGATTTTCATGGTTTTATTTTAGCATAACTATAAAAAACTACCCATCGGTAGTTTTTTATTATTTCCTCAACTCAAATTGAAATATCATCCCCTCTTCACCAATTACATTCGCAGGTACGACAGCACCATCTCTTGCGGTGGGTTCTCCAAACTGTAAATCAGCAAGGCCTGTTTTTTTCATGATCTCATCTTTGTATTTTTTAGAAAGATGTTCACCGGTCTCGTTTGTAGACAATACAAGGATAGGTCGATCTTCTGGAACAAATCCTTCTTCTTTGCGTCGTTCTTGAATTGCACGCATAAACTCACGGATAATTCCTTCGTCGCGAAGATCATCGGTGATCTCTGTATCAAGAATAACACCTTCGCTCAAACTCTCGTCAAAAATAATTTCCTTGATATTCAATTCATCTCGCAAGATATCAAGAAATGATTTACTTGTTTCGAGTTCAGATCCTATATAAGTTCGTGAAATTTTCATCGAAGCAAGTGGCTGGCGAACTTTGATATTTGCTTTTGTACGTGCATCAAGCCCGAGTGTTACGAGCTCACGAACATCTTGCATATATTCCAAAACTTTTACTTCTTTCAATTGACTTGTTGAGAATTTTTCAAGATGTACCGATTCTGCGCTTTCACTTGTTTTTACTTTTTGGAAAACTTCTTCCGCGACAAACGGCGTAAATGGCGCCATCACCTTTGATAATTCAAGGAGAACATATCGCGTTGTTGCAATCGCAAAATTCTTGTCTGCAATATCATCTGACTTGAATCGATCACGCGAACGGCGAATATACCACGTCGAAAGTTCACCGATGAAATCACGAATTGCGCGTGACGGCTCGAGAACTTGATATTGATCAAGTCCACTTGAAACTTTTGAAATCAAATTATCAAGAAGTGTAACGATCCATGTATCCAAAACATTAGGACTTGTTCGTGCGTCCACTGCCTGCGCATCACTCGCATACATTTCATAAAACGAAACCACATTGCGGAGCAAGTTAAATACCTTCTTGTTTACTTCATCAAGCGACTTCTCATCAAAATTTTTCGAATCCCCTGGCTGGTTTACGGAATAGAACCAGAATCGAACTACATCTGCTCCATATTTATCAAACATCGCCCAGGGCTCGACAATATTCCCTCGAGATTTAGACATTTTGACCCCATTCGCATCCATGAGAAGTCCCATGCAAATAACATTTTTGTAAGCCTCTGTCGGTTTGTCATGCAACATGTTTGCAATCGCATGCATG
>CAIQMU010000091.1 GCA_903873095.1 uncultured bacterium | reverse complement strand
TGTATATATGAAACTACCATACCTCACCTCAAAAATATTCCTCGATTCTGGGAATCCAAGTGATACACGCAAAGCACTCGAACTCCTTGGTTTTTTAGATGGACAAACAACAAACCCAAGTTTAGTTGCAAAAAATCCCCATATTCTTGAATTAAAAGAACAGGGATTGTTAACCGAGGAAACCATGTGGCCACAGTACAAAAAAGTTGCCGAAGAAATTCGAAATTCCATTCCACATGGTTCTATTTCTGTAGAGGTTTATTCTGATTCGGAAACAAGTCACGATGACATGATTGCCAAGGGTCGCGAGATTGCAGGTTGGTTTCCAGGAATTTTTGTAAAACTTCCTATCACGCATGAAGGCCTTCTTGCTGCACGTGGACTTGTCGCAGAAGGAATTAATGTAAATATGACACTTTGTTTTACCCAAGAACAAGCTGCTGCGGTGCATGTTGCAACTATTGGCGCAAAGCATGGGCAAGTATACGTCTCGCCATTTATTGGACGGCTCGATGATCAAGGGTTCCATGGAATTGATGTTATTAAAAACATTTTACTGATGTATCGAAACTGGAACAGTCATGTGATGGTTCTTGGTGCGAGTATTCGCGGACTTGAACATTTGTACGGATGCATTAACGCAGGTACTGATATCATCACAGTACCGTTATCGGTGATCGAATTATGGCATGCGCGTGGTGTTGCCGAAGATTCTCATAATTATGAATTTTCTGTTTCCGACAAGCGACCGATTCCATATCGAGATATTTCAGAAGGTGATTGGGTTCTCTATGATATTCATCACGAACTCACTGACAAGGGACTTGCAACATTTGCGAGTGATTGGAAAAATTTATTCGCAAAATAAAACTCTACTGAAGCAAAACCCTCTCCTTCCAGGAGAGGGTAATTTGCGAAGCAAATTGGGTGAGGTTTTTATTTTTTATTGAACACATCATAAAAGAATTTAAACCGTTCTGCAATTTTTTCCTCTGCTTGTTCACGTGTCATTTCACCTGACTGAAATTTCAGAAGGGAATCGAGGAAGATGGTTCGTCCAACCGCGAATCCAATAACACCAGGAACGTGTGATCCTGCAGTGAGCCATATTGAAACCGTTTCATCTGTTTCGTTTCGTCCAAGTGAAATAACTCCGACGTAATCTCGTCCACCTGCGCGTGCCACTGTTACAACTTGTGCATATGCTGACTCGTCTGCGAATCCTTCGATTTTCCAAATATCCGGTTCGACATGCGCACTTTGCATTTCGGTAATCATGCGTGCTGTGAGTGTTGGGCGAATCTCTGCATCATAGCGAGTTTTATCATTTGAAACAGATGCAAGTTGATCAGTTGTTGCAGGAACCAATGGTTCGATCAAAAACTTGTAACCTTCCGCGTGTGCATACGCAGAAAGTTCTGCAAGTCCCTTGAGGCTTTCTTGATTCAAGTTTTTATCGCCATCAGGATTATAACGAACAAGAGCTTTTACAAATGTAGGTTGAACTTTTTCAATCCATGATTTCCATTCTGCACCGTGCGCAAATTCAAAATGATTATCACCCGAAATCTCGGTACTTTGAAGTGTTACATAACCTTTTGATTTCGCATCCAGTAATATTTCAAGTCCAAATTCATCATCAACTAAAATTGCCGATGATTCTTTTGGGACTCCAAGAGTGAGTGATTTCTCGTACCCGCCATAAATGATTTTTTTGTAATCAGTGAGCTGATTTTTCTGCTCGGTGGTCAAAGGTTCCGTAAATTTAAGCAGTTCCTCGAAAAATGACCTATGATCAAAAGGAAGGATGCACAGTTCACCGTTATAGCCCAAATGTGTCAAAATATCGTTATTTTCCATAGGTTTTTAGTATATCAAGAAATAAGAGCTTAGGTACTTGACTTTTATATAATAATATGCTATTATGGGAGTATAGAGAACAAGGTTCTTTTCACAATATTTAAATAAAAAACAAACTTAAAAATCAATAACAATGAAAAAGTCAATCTTAACACTTATTGCACTAGTCTCTTTTATGGCTACAGTATCAGCTCAAGCTCCTGCTTTCTCGGCTACCACATCACGTGACGCCGAGGTTGTAGGAGATAGAGCATTTAGGGATCGTAAGATCTATGATCATAATGTAGATACTACATTTGATGATCAAACGTTGATGGGTTTGCAAGTATACATCTCAGGTAAGATCGTTGTGCAAGAAGTGGTATCAAAATCACAAACTTCAAATGGTCGCCGTATAGCTGCAAAAACATTAACTATCGAAGATGGTACACCTGGCAAGATCGTAAAAGTTATCTCTAAAGATACTCTCTACGAACTCGCTATCGATGGTACCGATACGACAAAAATCCCTAAAGGATTCAAACCTCGTGTCATTCTCGTTTCGTTCACAACGAAAGAAACAAATGACATTTTGATTCCGTTTTCTGCAGCATCTGGAAATACTTCGAAAGAAATGATTTCAGGTGATGAGCAATTTACAACAGCACATGTTGTTGCAAACCAAAAGCCGATGTATACATTTTTAATGGATACAAAAACTTACTTGATTGCTGGAAGTGGTACTCTCTTGTATCATGATGGCAAATCAAAACATCACACTGGACGTGGTCGCAGATACGATCAGTAACCAGCATGAACACAGTCAAAGCCTTCGGAATTATTCGAGGGCTTTTTTTATTGTCCAGCTCCCTCTCCTCGCAGAGGAGAGGGTTGGGGTGAGGTTTGTTGTCAAGGTTTCTTTTTCTTTAAATTTGATATGATAGTCCTATGAATCTTGAATCACTCAAAAAAACATTTAAAGGAGACTTGGAAACAAGTCCCGAGACACTTGAAAAATATTCCCAAGATGCAAGTTTGTTTCAGTTGTATCCAAAACTTGTCGTGTTTCCCAGGGATTCGGCTGATGTATGCGCGATTGTGAAATGGGTAAATGCGCAAGATGAAAAATTCTCGATAACACCGCGCAGTGCGGGAACGTGCATGTCAGGTGGTGCGATCAACGAATCCATCATTATGGATTTTACGCGTTACATGAACCATCTTGGTGAGGTGAATATTCAAGAAAAAACATTGGTGACAGAACCAGGTGTTTTTTATCGCGATTTCGAGAAATCAACATTTGCAAAGAAATTAATGTATCCAGCATTTCCTGCATCAAAAGAAATTTGCGCTATGGGCGGAATTGTAGGAAACAACGGGGCTGGTGAAAAAACATTACGTTATGGTAAAGCAGAAAAATATATCATTGCAACAAAAGTTGTCTTTAATGATGGTAATGAATATGTTGTAAAACCTTTAACCAAAGGTGAACTTGATGCAAAAATCGCACAAAACGATTTCGAGGGGAATTTGTACAAATCATTATTTGAAACGATCGAGAAAAATTACGATGCGATTAAAAACGCAAAACCAAACGTTTCAAAAAACTCGGCGGGATATTTTTTGTGGAATGTGTGGGATCGGGAAACACAGATGTTTGATTTGAATAAACTTCTCGTTGGTTCACAAGGAACGCTCGGTATTGTAACAGAAGCAACATTTAAATTAGTAGACGTAGAACCTGTTTCAAATGTACTCGCGATTTACATGGACAAGATTGATCGCGTGGGGGACTTGGCAGCAAAACTTGTAATATTTAATCCTGAAAGTATCGAATCGTTTGATGATTATAGTCTGAAACTTGCATTTCAATTCTTCTTTGATTTCTTGGGTGAAATGGGGCTGTGGGAATTTATTAAACTTGGTATTGCGATGATTCCTGATGGAATTAAAATTTTGCGAGGAGGAATTCCAAAATTGATTGTTCTTGTTGAAATTGCAGGAAACACAGAACAAGAAGTAAAACAGAAACTTGTCGAGATAGAAACATCAATAAAAGATTTTGGATTCCAAACACATATTGCACGTAATGCATCAGAAGCGAATAAATATTGGCGTATCCGAAGGGAAAGTTTCAATTTGCTTCGAAAACACGTTCACGGAAAACGCACAGCACCGTTTATTGACGACATCATCGTTCCACCAAGTACTCTTCCGGAGTTTATGCCGAAACTGCAGAAAATTTTAGATGATGCAAAATTTGTGTACACGATTGCGGGACATGTGGGGAATGGAAACTTTCATATCATTCCACTGATGGATATGAAAATCGAATCAAATCGAGATTTGATTTTGAAGATTTCTGATCAAGTTTATGATTTGGTTATTTCGTATGGTGGTTCGATTACGGCTGAACACAACGACGGAATTGTCCGTACTCCATATTTGGAAAAAATGTACGGGCCGTTCATCATTGGACTCTTCAAATTCACTAAATCTCTTTTTGACCCAAATACGATTTTCAATCCAGGGAAGAAGGTGGGGGATACACGAGATTATTTGAGGGATCATATTCGAATAGAAAAATGAGGCATAAAAATACCCCGGTGGTGAGACACCGAGGTTTTTGGAACTTGTCAGACATGAAATAACCATGCCTTTTTTCATACCAGTAAAGGTATAAAATGTCCCTATATAGAATATTATAATTTATTTTTATATAAAGTCAAGTACAAGGAAAATATCCTTATGATATAATAGTAAAGTTAACTTAACCCCCTAAAAATCATGGCAAAAGACGACGTAAAAAAGGTCAAAAAAGAGAGTTATGGAGCCGATTCAATTACGGTTCTTGAAGGTTTGGACCCCGTTCGAAAACGACCCGGAATGTACATCGGTTCAACCGGTCCTGACGGATTGCACCATTTGATCTGGGAAATTTTCGACAACTCACGAGACGAGGCAATGGGCGGTCATGCCAATCATATCGAGGTTGCACTTTTGCCTGGAAATAAAATACGAGTCGTCGATAATGGTCGAGGAATTCCTGTTGACATCCACTCGAAAACAAAAGTTTCAGCACTTGAAACCATTTTGACCGTGCTTCATGCCGGAGGAAAATTCGGAGGCGAGGATTCAGGATACAAAGTTTCCGGAGGTCTTCACGGAGTGGGTTCATCAGTGGTAAACGCACTTTCGATTTTCATGAAAGCTGAAGTCCACAAAGATGGACAAATTTGGACGCAAGAATATTCTCAAGGAAAACCAAAATTCAAGGTTAAAGCTGTTGGTAAAACAAAATTTACGGGAACGATCATCACATTCGAACCAGATATTGAAATTTTCAAAGAAGTAAAATTCAGTTTTGAACGCGTACTGAATCGTTTGCGCGAGCAGGCTTATTTGTGCAAGAAATTGCGCGTTACAGTTATTGATGCACGTGATCACGATGCGAAAATAAATTTGGATAATGAAACATACATGATGGAATTGGGATACGAAGTTCCATCAGAAACATTTTATTTCGAAGGAGGGTTAGTGTCGATGATTCGATCACTTAACTTTCAATACAAAAAAGTTCAAGATAAAATTTTCTACGTCGACAAAGATGTAGGTGATATCAATGTAGAAATTGCACTGCAGTACGTTGATGATATGTCATCGCGCATTATTCCTTTTGCTAACCATATTTCCACACCCGAAGGAGGAATGCATTTGACAGGGTTTAAAACGGCGTTGACGCGCGTATTGAATGCTTATAATAAAGAAAAGAAAATTTTAAAAGATGGCGAGAACTTTGAAGGTTCGGATTTACTCGAAGGAATGACGGCGGTTGTCACTGTTAAAATGCCTGAAATTCAATTTGAAGGTCAGACAAAGGCGAAGCTTGGTTCGCCAGAAGCTCGTGGAGCAGTAGAGCAAGTATTTGGCGAAGCATTTGGAATGTTCCTCGAAGAAAATCCTGACGAAGCAAAAGCCATCATTGGTAAAGCTGTACTTGCGCTTCGTGCACGTAAAGCTGCCAAGGCTGCGAAAGATTCTATTTTACGAAAAGGAGCTCTTGAAGGATTTACACTTCCTGGAAAATTATCAGACTGCCAATCGAAAAATTCAGAAGACTCAGAGATCTTTATTGTAGAGGGAGACTCGGCCGGAGGTACTGCAAAACAGGGACGAGATAAGAAGACACAGGCGATCTTGCCACTCAAAGGAAAGCCTTTGAACACAGAACGTGCTCGCCTTGATAAAATGATTGGGAACGAGGAAATCAAGACGATCATTATTGCTCTTGGTACATCGATTGGTGAAACGTTTGATTTGTCGAAAATTCGATATCACAAAATTGTGATTGCAACGGATGCCGACGTCGACGGTGCGCACATTCGAACACTTCTTCTTACCTTGTTCTATCGCTATTTGCGACAAGTGATTGATGCGGGATACTTGTATATTGCGCAACCACCTTTGTACAAGATCAAGAAAGGAAAAGAAGTTGCGTATGCATTCTCGGATGAGGAAAAAGACATGCATATCAAAAATATGGGCGGGGAAGTTGCAAGTATTGCAGATGGGGTATCAGATGATTCAGAAGAAGAAAATGAAGATGTTGCGGAAGCCCCCTCTACTAG
>CAIQMU010000090.1 GCA_903873095.1 uncultured bacterium | reverse complement strand
TTAATTTTAAAGGGTTTTTATAGGTTTTATAGGTGAATTTTAGACAACCACCTGCCCATCGGAAATATGAATAACCCTGTCACAATGAACCGTATATTCTTTCTCGTGAGTTACCATCACAATCGTTTGCCCCTGCTTGTGAAGAGATCTAAAAATATCAATCACTGCCTGACTCGAAACATTATCAAGGTTCGCCGTCGGTTCATCAGCAAACAAAATTTTAGGATCATGTGCAACTGCACGTGCAATTGAAACACGTTGCTGTTCCCCACCCGACATTTGACTCGGCAAGTTATCCGCACGATGAACAAGATCAATTTTTTTGAGTGACTCAAGCGCGATTAACTTGGACTCTTCATCACTTTTTCCTTGCATCAGAAGTGGCACCATAATATTTTCAAGGGCTGTGAGCTCGGGAAGAAGTGCATAATCTTGGAAAATATACCCGAGCTTCGTCAACCGAAATTCTGTACGTGCATTTGTATCAAGTGCTGTTGCATCAATACCATCAATCACAATTGAACCTGTTGTTGGATGATCAAGGAGACTCATCTGATACATCAATGTCGATTTCCCTGCTCCCGATTTTCCCATAATCGCAACAAATTCTCCTGATTTAATTTCAAGAGTAATACCTTTCAAAACAGCCGTTTCAACAGCCGCGTTTTTAAATGTTTTAGTTATATTGTTTGCTTTGATCATAAAATATTATCGTCCAAGAATACTATCCAATGTGTTTTTCTTGATAATCATACGCGCTGGAATATATCCAGCAATGAGTGTCACGATGAGAAGAATAATGACGCGTACCAATGTCCCCAGTGGATCAGCAACCAAAATTCCGTCAGAGAATGGAAAGTTTACTGGATGCGCATTGAAAAATGGAACAAGTAATCCGTATAAAATAGCAGTTCCTAAAATAGAACCCGATGCTGCATAGAACAATGATTGAAGCAGATATGAAATCTGAATCGCAAGAGGAGAAACACCGATTCCCTTCAGAATTCCAATGTATTTTTTACGCGTCACAGCATTGATGAAGATCACAATAAAAATAGTGATTGATGCCACCACAATTCCAATCGCACCAATCATATTTCCAAGAACTCCGAACGCGAGTTTAATTTGATTGAGGAAATCAGGAATTGCTTCTGTTGCGGTTTGAATTTTTGCATCATCTGAAAATCCACTTGCAACCAATGTTTGTTTTAATTGATCATCAGACACCACTGTATCGTGTTTAATAGAAATTTCATTTGCATCCAAACTCGCTCTGCCTGCAACACGTAGAAAATCATTTTCTGTAATGAATGCGCGCAGTGACACCTCGCCAACCTTTGATTTCAAAATTCCTTTTACGATGAATTCTTGTGTTGCACCATTGATGGTGACTTTTACTGTATCACCTGGATACACCCCCTTGAGAAGTGTTCCTGTATCAAATGTTGAATATCGTTCGAGAAGATTTGCACCGATCACTATATATCCACTTTGGGTTGGATCAAGAAATGAACCTTCGGTGACATATTTTGAAATATTTGAGAAATCTTGCTCATGACCAACATCAATTCCTGTGATTTGTGTACTTGTTTGATTTGGAAGATCATTAAAATTGGTTCGCGTTTTGTAATTTGCTTCGATCGTTCCACCTTGAATAAATCGTTCTGAATATCCTGTCACATGTGAATTAGATTGCAGGGTTGCAATGATGTCTTGCGAATTCGTAATATCATTTTTACCATACGGAGTCGTCAAAATAACATCGCCTGTATATTGAGACCTGTTTGCAATATTTCCGCCGACAATCAATCCAATCAAGATCCCTGAAACCACAACCAAGTTCAAGAATGTCAGCGTCATGATGAAAATAATTAAACCGGTTGTCGAACGATTTGCACGTTTAAGCTGCCTTACACCAAGGAAGATTCCGAGTTTTAACGATGTTCGAAAATTACTCATGTTAGTTTATGACATCTGTACTGATGCGCTCACCTGCTGAAAGTCCATCTGTAACCTCAACAGTGCTATCACTGCCACGAATACCGGTTGTGATAACTTGTTTTAATGTCTTGTCATTTGAACTCATCACATACACATACGATGAACCGTCAGTATCTGTATGAACAAAACTGACAGGAATCGTGAGAACATTTTGTTTTTGCGCAGTGATAATCGTCGCCGTTGCGGTCATTCCAGAACGAATACGAGGATCGGGCGTTGTAAATGCAACTTTTGTTTCATAGACAGGAACACCACTGACAATTGTTTCAGCCGGATCAATCGAGGTAATTTTTCCGGGAAATACGACACCTGTTCCATAAGCATCAAGTGTTATCGAAACATCTTGTCCAACTACAAGTTGTGCCACATTAATTTCAGGAACATCAAGCACTGTTTCATAATCGCTTTCTGAAATGAGAGTAATCGTTGAACCGGTCGTTCCAGTTGTTGATGTATTAGATGTAGATGAATTAAGAGATGTTGTTGTTTGTCCTGGCTTTAAATTCACATTTGCAATCGTTCCATCAAACGGAGCGATTATTTTTCTTTGGTTGATTTGTGAAATGATACTGTCTACTTGGGCCTGAGCTTGATCAACACGAGCTTGCGCAATTGAATTATCAGCTCCGTTTTGAGAAAGCTCTGACTGCGCATTTGAAATGGCAAGTGCACGCGCAGCAACAGCTGCAGTGTACGCATTTACATCTGCTGTATAATTTGCCGATCGTTTGTTTGGAATAGAAACAACCCAATGTGTTCCCGCATATGCATATCCTGTTCCTGGGAATAATATAAATAATCCGTGTGTCCCAAGTGCCACAGGTGTGTTGGCACTTGCCTCACCAATACTTGTCTCAATTCCTGTTGCGTTCCATGATGCACCCGAACTTGCACCTGAACTGTATACGCTAATATCATATTCACCAGGATCGCCTGAATATGTTCCAGAAATAATCGGCGCCTGAAGATTTGGATTAATATTTGTGTCGTTTGATACGGCTGTTAACCCATCAGAGAGAAGATTATTGTACGCATTTTGAACGAGGGTATTTTGTTGTAATGTTACGTTATCTAGACTGGTTGTTGATGTTGAAACACCGGCTTGTGCAATGACAAGAGCCGCCTTGGCATTTTTGAGACTTGCTGATAAATCAGAATAATCAAGGGTTGCAAGTACGTCACCAGCATGAACCTTGTCACCTTCAGAAACGTTTACAGCAGAAACACGACCTTGTGATGCAAAACCAAGATCTACTGCACTGGCTGATTTTGTGCGACCTGATAATACGACTGACTGAACGACGTTTCCTTGTGTTACGGTTGCAACGGTTGGATTTGCGGATGGTGATCCTTTATGAAGAATAAAAAATAAAACAAGTGCAATCACGATAATAATAAACCAAAACAACTTACTTGTTTTATAATTGTTCCAAACATTTTTAACGCGTTCGATAAGTGATTTCATATAGAATATATTGTAGCATTTTTGATGATTTTTTTCCAAAAAAAAAGAAAGCATCCGGGGATATAAATCCGCGAACGCTTTTTTGATTATCTCAGAATTAAAGCTTCCATACATTCTTTACCATGAAACTTATCCTTCTTTATTATAAAAATACTATTAGTATTAATGATGACTTGATCACCAACATAAATAATATTCCCAGCTGGTCCAGTTCCTCTTATTGCAATGAAATACTTTTCTTCGAAGGATTCAATTCGTGCACTTCCTGAATTTACACCAGATCTGTATTGAGCACTTAAGACAGTTTCTCCATCTTCTTCTACAGGATTAGGATTAAGATTTTTTTCAAGAAGCCTTTTTACTGATTTGATATCATGGATATTCTTATATACATTTCTGTATATTAAGCTTTTTTTCTTCTTGAGAGATTTCTTAATTCGCTCGAGAATTTGTTCCATGTTTTCGCTAGTCACTATTATTTGATTACTCATTGTTGAAGGTTTTTTATATTAAAAAATAAAGATCATTTATGCTACTATATTAGCATATTTAATAAAATTTGTCAAGCATAAAAACCCTTGAAATTTCAAGGGTTTTTATAGAATTTCAAACCAAACTCGAGCTGCAACCCTCTCCTTCCAGGAGAGGGTGGTTTCCGTAAGGAAACCGGGTGAGGTCTAATCCTTTTTCTGCTTCTTAGCTCGTCCTCCTTCTTGCAAAATCTGTTTTCGAATACGTGTAGATTTTGGAGTAATTTCCAAATACTCGTCTTCGGTCATGATTTCAAGACCTCGTTCGATCGTAACAGTAATCGGTGGAATAAGAAGAATTGTTTCATCAGTTCCTGAAGCGCGCATGTTCGTAAGCTGTTTCCCTTTTGTAGGGTTTACAACCATCTCATCACCCTTCGAAGTATTTCCGATAACCATACCTTCATACACTTCAGTCTGGGGACCAATGTACAACTGCCCTCGATCTTGGAGGTTTCCAAGAGCGAATCCAAGTGTCTTTCCTGATTCCATACTTGTCATTGAACCAACAGATCGCTTTTCGATAAATCCAGCATACGCTCGGAATTCGAGGAATCGTGAAGCCATGATTCCCTCACCTTTCGTGTCGATCATAAACTGACCTCGGTAACCGAACAATCCTCGTGTTGGTCCTTCGAACAACATGCGAACTGTGTTTTGGTGAACCTTCATGTCTTTCATGATGAACGCACGCTTTCCAAGTTTTTCAATAACTGAACCTTGGAATTCACTTGGAACATCAATCGTAACTTCTTCAAATGGCTCTGATTTCACACCATCGATTTCTTTGACGATTGCCTGTGGCTGTGATACTTGGATTTCAAATCCTTCACGTCGCATGTTTTCAAGAAGAACCGCAATGTGCATTTCACCTCGTCCAAATACTTTAAACCCTTCCAATGTTCGATCTGGATCTGGTTCAAAATCTACGCGAAGCCCTACGTTAATTTCAAGTTCTTTTTCAAGTCGTTCGCGAATTTGTCGTGTTGTTACGAATTTTCCTTCTCGTCCTGCGAATGGAGAGTTGTTTACCAAAAAATCAAGTTTGATTGTTGGTTCATCAACCGTAATCGCTGGAAGCGGTTCAACATTTGCATCGGTCGCAATTGTTTCTCCGATGAAAATATCTGCAATTCCGGCAATCATCGCAATGTCTCCGGCTACTACTTCGTCAACTTCTTTTCGGTTTGTTCCTTCGAATGAAAAGAGTTTTGTAATTTTTCCTGTTCGGCGTGTTCCTGAAATTGGATTTACAACTGTTACAGTCTGACCATTTTTTGCAATTCCTTCATAGACGCGTCCAACTCCAAGTCGTCCGAGGAAGTTGTCATATGCCAAGTTAAAAGGCTGCATGCGGAATGCTTTACTTGTATCGTTTGCTGCTGGTGGAACTTTTTCAAGGACTGTGTCGAACAATGGTTTGAGATCTACCATATCATCGAACATGTTTCGTTTTGCTGTTCCATCTCGTCCAATAGCATACACAGTTGTGAAATCGAGCTGTTCGTCTGTTGCACCAAGTTCCATGAAAAGTTCAAATACTTCATCGTGTGCTTTTTCTACGTTTGCACCTGGTTTGTCGATTTTGTTGAGTACCAAAATTGGCTTGATACCGAGTTCAAGTGACTTCTTGAGTACGAATCGTGTCTGTGGCATTGGACCTTCCTGCGCGTCTACGATCAATAGTACCGAGTCAATTGAACGCAAAACTCGTTCTACTTCGGATCCGAAGTCGGCGTGTCCTGGTGTGTCTACAATATTGATTTTTGTTCCTTTGTAAAATACAGAGGTATTTTTTGCATAAATGGTAATACCGCGCTCTTGTTCAAGAGCGTTACTGTCCATTGATACTCCCGCTTCGCGCATTCCGCACTGCTCGAGCATGTTGTCTGTTAGTGTTGTTTTACCGTGGTCTACGTGCGCAATAATCGCGATATTTCGAATTTCCATAAGATGCACATCATAACAAAAAATTGACAAAATGTCTAGTAAATTAAAAAACATCCGAGCTATTGTCGGATGTTTGAAGTTCATACTCGAATATCGTCTCCGTACATTTTACTAAAATCAATCATTGCTGCATGGCCCTGATATTCATAACATTCCTTCGGTGGAGAAATTGGACGTAAAATTCCTTCTTCTGGTTCTGGCATTTCAGGTTCAAGGGGCGCAAGTGTTAACACTTTAAATGCATAGGTCGCAATCAAGTCACAACATGCCATTGTATCAAGAAGACGATCGTGTTTCCCCTCAAACAATGATGCGTCATAGAAATAAAGTGTGTGTAACTTGTCAGGCTCAATACTTGGATTTTGATCCAAAAAACTTTTGACATGAGCCATCAAGACCTTGAATGTGTCAGCGACACTATTTTGTATATCTTTATAGTTCAAGTCATGTGCTTTAACAAAATCAAAAACCTTTTTGCCAAGTTCGGACATCTTGTCGGTTGTTATTATGTTCTGATTCATATCTTAGTTTTAAATTTTAAGTGTTTTCTTGAATGTACTAAAAAATTGACAAAATGGCAAGGATTTTCTATAGTCAGAAAAAAGATATGCCTGAAAATCCAACTAATATACCCGAGAATCCAGAACCACGATCATCAAGTAGTCTTTCACCAATCAATGATCAGTTTGATCCGAATCTTGATTTCGATATTGAAATCCTAGATACAATGTCATTCCAAGATCAGATTATCTACATGGAAAACATTTCACTAAAACGGCAAGAGCTACACAACAAAAATACACCTCCATTGTAACGGAGGTTTTTATTTGACAAATATTCTTCATTCCCCTATCATCAACTAAAACTTAAACAATGGCAGAAGAAGAAAATAAAACTCTTGGTAAGATAATTCTAATACAAGAACCTCCACCCAAAATCCAGAAAGAGTTTCATATATCAAGAATCAAGGAAAACCCTCTCGTGGTCCTACAAAACCTCGAAAAGAAAATTGCAAAAAACAAGCGTTCTCCTTGAGTACGCTTTTTATTTTGAAATTATTTTTTGCTATACTTGAACCATGAATACACTTCTTGCAACAAATATTTTACTCATGGCGATCGTACTTGTCTTCCTCGTCATTGGAATCATGATTGCTATATTACTCGGCGAACTGATCGGTGTCACAAAGAAAATAAAACACATCGTCACGGTATTCGACGATGACGTCATTCGTGCACGATCAGTTGTTTCTGCGATCAAAGAGATCCTTTCAGAGAAATTATTTGGCAAGCACAAAAAATAGGAATATAATAAACGAGTTATCAGAACATAATGTTGAATTAAACAAATGGTACAGAAAAACACCAACGTTGATAAATTAGTAACAGGTCTCGGAATCGCAGGGGCAGCAGCTGCAGCAATCGCAGGAGGATATTTCTTCTACGGAAAAGATGGCAAGAAACACCGAAAAAATTTGAAATCATGGGCAATCAAAGCCAAGGGTGAAGTAATGGAAAAACTTGAAAAAGCAAAGGACTTGTCAGAAGAAAATTACCACCAGGCAATTGATGTGGTTTCAGAAAAATATGCCAAGGTAAAAGACATGGCACCAGAAGAAATCGCACTATTTTCTAAGGATTTGAAAAAGCACTGGAAAGATATCAAGAAAGAACTTGCTCCAGCTCCAAAGAAAAAAGTCCCTGCTTCGCGTAAAGCTACGCAGGGCAAGTAATAGTGCTTATCTAAATAACCACTAAAAAGATGTACTGACGAGTATGTCTTTTTTGTTGGCTCTGATATAATTGCACGTACTATGGAAGATACCCCAAAACCAATCGAGGCCGTTGATAATCGACCCTTTCGCCCAAAGCATTTAACCATCGACGATATCCGCGCCGGATGTATTAAATTACATGGAAAAGACGATGTTGAAACAGAAATCTGCGTTTCTGACGAGGAACTTCGTCAAGGACTTGATTTTGTTGAACATTTGCAAAAATCAGTGACTATTTTCGGATCAGCCCGAACACCTGTCGGAGAAAAATATTACGAGAAAGCTCGCCGTATTGGATACCGTGCCGCAAAAGAATGTGGTTATGCCGTCATCACAGGTGGAGGTCCTGGTATTATGGAGGCTGGAAACCGTGGAGCGTACGAAGCAAATGGAAAATCAATCGGGATGCAAATCATTTTGCCTCATGAACAGATTACGAATCCGTATTTGACTGACATGATTCCATTTTATTTCTTTTATAACCGAAAAACGGTTATGCGCTATGCATCCGAAGTCTATCTGTTCTTCCCTGGTGGGTTTGGAACCCTTGACGAGTTGTCTGAGTCACTTACCCTTATTCAAACGAATAAAATTTCATCTGATGTGCGACTTGTACTGGTTGGAGAAGATTTCTGGGGACCTCTTCAGCAATTCGTGATTCAAAAACTTCTTCCTGAAGGAAAAATTTCTGCAGGTGATGAAAACATGTACACTATCACTGATGATGAAGATAAGATTATTGAAATAATTAAAAGTGCTCCACGACGTGGAGAGAAAAAGGATTAGTAAAATAAAAAACTCCCAATGGGAGTTTTTTATATCGTAAAGTTGTTTACATTATACAAATCAGTCGAATCTTCCTCGTTCTTGTCTTCTTGTGACCTATCATCCAACATTTCAGGAGAATGAAGTTCCGGTTCACCTATTGCCATGTGTGATGGCTGTGTTTCTTCGAGTGTCGGAGCTGGAAGTTCTGGAGAAAATGTCTCTGGTAATGAAGAGGAGATGTGACCCTCTCCTTCCAGGAGAGGGTGGTTTCCGGAGGAAACCGGGTGAGATTTTGACGCAATATAGTTCTCCATCATATGCCCGCTCCCTTTCGATTCATTTGATTTCAACAGTTCAAGAATCGCCGCCAGGTCACTTGGTGAAAAATAATCAATGACAATTTTTCCACCGACTTCACGTTTCTCAATCGAGACACGCGTACCAAGAGTTTCCGCAAGACGATTTTGATACGCAATGAGTTCCGGATCAGAATTGAGATCTTTCTTGCGCGCCTTGTCAGAAGCGATACCTCGTGCGATGCGCTCTGCCTCACGAACGGAAAGTTTTTTAATAGCGATTTCCTTGAACAAGGTAACTTGTTCCGCAGGACGATCCGCAAGCATCAGGAGTGGTCGCGTATGGCCTTCTGAAATGCGTTTCTCGGAAAGCGCATCCATGATTTCTTGTGGAAGCGTGAGTAATCGAAGAGTATTTGAAACATACTCGCGACTCTTCCCCATTTTCTTACCGACTTCACCATGGGTGAGTCCGAATTCTTGGTGTAATTTAAGAAACGCCTGAGCACGATCAATAGGATTCAAATCTTCACGTTGCAAGTTTTCAATGATAGCAAGCTCAAGCTTCATCTTGTCATCCTCGTGACCTGCACGAATAATGACAGGTACTTGTGGAAGACCTGCAAGGCGTGATGCACGAAGTCGTCGTTCTCCAGCAATCAATTCATACTGCACGACAAGTCCGTCATCTTTTTCGATTTCTTTTCGCGTAACAACCAACGGCTGTAGAACGCCGTACTGACGAATCGAATCTGCCAAGTCTTGAAGCGCACGAGGTTCGAATTCTTTACGCGGTTGAAATGGATTTGGATTTATTTTTTCTGTCTCTACCCAGAAAATTGAGTTGTGATATTGCTGCATGGATAAATTATAGCAGAGAAAAATCAAGATACAAAAAAAATTTGAAAATTTGCAGAAATGTGATATCCTGCTTTCACAACAGATTCCTTAATGCGGCGCAAGCTATGAGCGAGTCATTGGAAAGGATGTAAAAATCCCTGAATCCATTTGACCGGAATGGTTGTCGTTCTGAGAACTCTCAGGACGTTATTTGCCCGGGTGGCGTAATTGGTAGCCGCGATAGACTCAAAATCTATTGTCTTTACGGACGTGTGGGTTCAAGTCCCACCCCGGGCACACATATAAAAATCCTCTTTGTGAGGGTTTTTATATTGATAATTTGGTTGGGTGATAAAGAAAAAATAAAGAAACCACTTGTGCATAGTTGCGGGAATAATTACGCACGTTATACTTGTTGCCATGAAAAGTAAGTCTTCACCACAATCGGATATGCCTTTTGAAAACAAGGTGCTCATTTTGCTTGAAAATATCGATCGAAAGATCGAACTTTCTGGAGAACGTATGGATATGTTTGAAGAAAAATTTGAACGACTCGAAAAACGAGTAGAACG
>CAIQMU010000089.1 GCA_903873095.1 uncultured bacterium | reverse complement strand
TTATAGAACCATCGATAGGAAGGACCTCGCTCTGGATATGAGGAGAAAGCTTGGAGACTGGTCAAAAGTTGTTTAGCTCATTGAATAGGGCGCTGGTAACGATGAAGAACTCAAGAAGGCTTATAAAAATTTGTACGGACTTCATCCTGATGTGATGACGGAAGAATTCAAATTTCGTTATTTGAAAGTCGATTGGTTTTTCCCCAATCACATGCACAACGTGTTGGAACAGATAAAACTTCTCGGCAAAAAATATTTCAAGGAAGCAGATATTCATGCGTGTTTGTTCGCCGGACTGTTTCACGATGCGGGACTTGTTTATGAGCGAACAACCGCTGACGCAAAAGGTCATGAAAACAGAAGTGTTGAATATGCCGAGAAAGAATTGAAATTATTAGGATATGATCAGTCATTCATCGACAAGGTCAGTGAATGTATTAAAGCGACAGAGCCTGATTATAATTCTGAATTGCCGGAAGCATTACTTGTCAGAAATGCAGATGCATATGCACATATCATTTCAATGCACTTTTTCGCCAAGGCAAATTTCACGAATGATATTCATTCGTTCATCAAGTGGTTTGAGGACAAAGCACAATCAACGTATTCTAAAATCACTCTTCCTGATCTTCAGGCAGAAGTCGGACCGATTATCGACTTCTATAAAAAGATTATCGAGAATTACAAAAACAACAAACGTGAAACTGATTTCTTGAATAAGATTGTTCAGGATTAGCTAAGCCAAAAGCCGCAACATATGTTGCGGCTTTTTTACGTGAAACTATTTCACGCCATGTTTCACGTGCAGTTCTTTTACTAATTCCTCATCTAATTTTTCTTTCTTCTCTTTTCCTTCTTCACCAAGCTGCTTTAAATCTTGATCAGAAAGTTTTTCAAGTTTAGAAACTCGTTTCGATAAATATTCGATTTCGTTTTTACTTGGATCCTCCAATACTTCTTCAAGGAGTGCGTGTAACATCCAACCCATCCGTGGCCCGGGTTTCACACCAAGGTTTTGCATCAAATAATTTCCATCGACTTTCAGCTGTGAAACAGATATCGGATCGCGCAGACATTCCTCGATCATCGCAAAATATTTTCGTAAACGATACGGAGCTTCTGTCTTGTTCATACCAACACGATCACACTCCCGCACATTCATAAGCTCCCAAATAAGATGGTGTTCGTGCGTGCCCTGCGTAGTCTTGTGCGAAGCATGGGAAACATTTTGAATCATTCGTCGCACCGCTGATAGTGTAATTGATTCAGTATCACTAAAAAACATATGCCATCGAACAAATTTACAAATCAACTCGATATCAGCTTTTGGAAATTTCAAACGTTCCAAGATTTTCTGCGTCATGCGACTACCTACAACTTCGTGTCCATAAAATGTCCACGCTTTTTTATGACCCGGACGACGCGTGCGAGGTTTCCCGATGTCGTGAAACAGTGCGGCAAGTTTCACGTGAAATGAAAAGTTTTTATCTGCTGCGTGCTGACATGCCATCACCAAGTGAGTGAACACATCATATTTATGTACACCTCCTTGTTCACATCCATCCCCTTCTAATAATTCTGGAATAATAATTTCCAAAATTCCAAGCTGCTTCAAAAGCCCGATCCCAATCGCAGGTTCTTTCGAAG